>JBBRTN010000031.1:0-10297 GCA_038244395.1 Ignavibacteria bacterium | reverse complement strand
TTTCCTTTGCCGGCAATGTTGCTTCATAGGTAAGATAGTTAGCTGCTGCCAGACACTTTACTATGACTTCCTTCTTCGTTCCGTCCGATTTGTCAGTCGAATATTTAGTCAGCGCGTCATCTGCAGATTTGGAAAGCTCAGTTGCCTTTTCATCTGTCATACCGGAAGATTTTTTTTCCATTCCGGAATTGTTGTCCTCATTACCGGAGCCTGAAGAGTTAGTTGCGGGGGATTTATTTTCTTCAGATGTTTTTTTCTCCTGCATCTTTGAGCAGCTGAAGAAACAAAGCGATATTAAGAATGTAAAAATTATTTTTTTCATAATTATTGGTTGTGACCTGCTGAACGGAATTTTTTATTTTCTTTTTCTATTGAGATAAATTTACAGTAAAAATTTCTTTAAAATAATTCAAAATGTCAGTCTTCCCAGATATATCTGAACAGCATGAGTGAAGCTGTCGTCACAACAACTGTATAAGAAACTAATATAATTATTTCACCGGAAAGCTTTTCAGTGCTGACTCCGGCGGCGGCAAGCTTGGTTGCATTTATTACAGTAATCAGAAGCGGCAACAGTATCGGAAATGAAAGCACAGGGTAAAGAGTACCCTTTGAGTTAGCCTTTGAAATAATCGCAGCGATAATGGTCGAAGCAGATACTAATCCTAAATTTCCAATTAACATGGCAATTAAGAAACCGGAAAAATTTTTAATTTCATAATCAGTCATGGCAATGAAAAGTATAAGGATCAGAATATTCAGGGATAGAGTCATGATTAGATTAAAAAAAAGTTTCCCCAGAATAATACTTTCAGGAACTACTGATAATTTCAGGGCATAAGAAGTTTCTTTTTCCTCCTCCTTAATAAAAGTCCTGGAAAGCCCGCTGACAGCGGAAAAAAATATTACAATCCACAGCAAGCCTGTCAGTATTTCATTATCAATTTTTTCATCACCGATGGCAAACCTGATTATTGAAATAGTCACAAGGACAAACATTATAAGTGAATTGATAACGTACCGTGTCCGGAGCTCGGACCTGAAATCTTTTTTGAAAATTAAAACAGAAGTTTGTAATAATCCTGCCATTACTTATAATCCTCAATATTTAAAGTCTCCGAGCAAAGTGTTTTATCTTCTTCATCATTTGTTGCGATTATCAGGATACCAGTTTCGATTTGTTCTTTTGATATTTGGTAAACGAGCTCAATGCCTGATTTATCTAAGTTTGTCCGGGGCTCGTCCATAATTAAGACTTCCGGCTTATTCAATACTGCAAACGCCAGCTTAAGGCGCTGTCTCATTCCTGATGAATAATTTTTCAGTAATTCATTTCTCTTTTCGTACAAATTTACTTTCTGAAGAACTGACCTAACTTCTTCTTCGGAATACTCTTCACGATCCAACTTCAACTTATAAAAAAAATCCAGATTTTCGAAGCCGGTCAGTTCATCATAAAGATTCATATAAGGAGAAACAAATCCGATTTTTTCAAACCTCTCTGCTTGGGGGATTTTAATTCCGTTTTCACTAATTGAAATTTTACCCGAGGAAGCATGAATTAAGTTTGCAATGATTTTTACGAGGGTTGATTTTCCGGAGCCGTTTTTTCCTGTGACTGAAAGTGATTGGGACGAAGAAAGTTTGAAGCTGAGATTTTTAAAAACTGTCCTTCCTGAAAAGGTTCGGGAAAGGCTGTCGCATGTTATTTCAACATTTTTCATTTTTTAAAAACTATACTGTAAGGAGAAGAAACTAATTTGTCTGTATAAATCCGTGATATTCCGAGAGCCTTTGTTCACGTCTCTTCAGAGCATGTCCGAATCTTCTTATTTCTTCTTTTGATTCAGGAATTATTTCAGGGACTTTCATAGGTTTTTTAGTCTTGTCATCTATGCTGACAAATGTGAGATATGCGCTGTTTGAATGCGAGATCTTCCCTGTCTTAATATCTTCGACTTCGACTTTTACTCCGACTTCCATTGACGTGTTGAATGCCCTGTTTACAGAGGCTTTGAGCCGGACTATATTTCCGAGAAGTACCGGATGATGAAAATTTAAATTGTCAACAGCAGCAGTAACGGCTACATTATTGCAGTGCCTGGAGGCGGCGAGCGCAGCGGCAATATCAATCCAGTGCATTAGTCTTCCTCCGAGAAGATTGCCAAGTATATTGGTATCGTTTGGAAGAACAAGCTCGATCATCTCAGTCTGCGAATCTTTAACTGTCTTTGGAATCAACGGATTCATTTAAAAAGGAATTTGTTTTTTTAAAGCAAGTACTTTCGGAAGATATTCGCTTGTGGAAAATTTTTCTTCGAACCTGCTGATTTCATTATCAGCATCTTCGTATTTTTTCTTGCTGATCAGCGCCTGTATCTTTCCGTAAAGCGCATCATCTGCATATTGCGTCTCAAAATATTCATCGAGAATATCATCATAATAAACTATTGCCGATTTATAATTTCCAAGATTATAATAAAGCTCGGCGCTCTTTAATGCCTTAAGTGCAAGTTTGTTTTTTAATTCATTAATCCTTCTGTCTGATTCTCCTGCATACCTGCTCTTTGGATAAATGTCCAGGAAATTCTGGAATTCCGTAATAGCATACTTTGTATAGCTCTGGTCGAGATTATACTGAGGGGATAATCCGTAATAGCACATTGCAAGCTGGTATCTTGCCTCTTCGGCAAAACTGCTTGTCGGATAGTTTTTTATCAGCGATTCAAATTCATACACTGCAAGTATATATTCTTGCCTCCTGTAATAGCTCATACCAAGATAATAAACCGCCTTATCAATAACGCTGGTTCCGGAAAATTTAAGCTTTATAAGATTAAAATCATCTATGGCATCAAGATAGTCTGCCTTGTCATAGTGAGACTTGGCGATAAAATAAGCCTTGTCGGGGTCATCGGTTTTTATGTTGCTTCCGTCAGATGATCCGCATGAATATAAAATAAAAGAACAGAATGCAATTATTAATATGTATTTTAAATTCGATGTTTTTATTACGGAAGATTTTATTAAGTTCAATCCGCCCCCGGCGGATAAACATCTGTATTTTATCAAACTGATCAATTACTTCTAATTACAAAAAATAAAATTATTGCTAATGCGGATGCAGCTATTATTATAGCGGGATATAAAAATTGATTTACCGTGCTTTCTTCAGGAAGAATGGATTGGGTAAATAAATATCTATTATCTTCAACTAAATTCAATTTATCAAAATCAAAACTGTCTTTTATCTTTTTATCATAACTTTGATTGTAAACCAAAGCAGAATCTTTTTTATTCATAATAGCAAGCTCGTAAGAAACTCTAACTTCACGCTCTACTTTTTTCGTTCCTAATATATTATCGGAAAAAATCTTCCTGTAGTCAGTACCGATATTCGAATTCTTAAAAATGATTTTGTAATCAATGCTGTCGGAATCTTCACCTATTATTAATTTATATCCGGAAAATTTTCTTCTTAAACTTTCGACAATATATGCCTGGTCCTGCCTGTTCTTATCGAATATAATTTCATAAAAATTATCTTTCCCCAAAATTGTAAGCTTATTGCCCAAAGGAGTAAAGCTTTCATCGAGTAACCTGTCAACTAAACTTAAATTTGCAGATATATTTTCCTGACAAAAAGAAATATCACTTATTAATAAAAACACTGCAAGAAATAAGAGATATTTTAAATTCATTGTTATCCGTAAATACCCCTGAGCTTTAATACCTTTGATACTTTGTCAATAGCATAAATGTAAGCACCGAGTCTGAAAGTTGTATTATACTCAACTGCGGTATTATATACTGCATCAAATGCTTCCGTCATCATTCTGTTAAGGCGGTTATTGACATCATCTTCGTCCCAGAAATATCCGATCCTGTCCTGCACCCATTCAAAATATGAAACGATTACTCCGCCTGAATTTGCCAGTATGTCCGGAATAACCCTGATACCGTTGCCTGATATAATATCGTCGGCGTCTGCAGAAATCGGTCCGTTTGCACCTTCAACAATTAACTTTGCTTTTACCTTAGCTGCATTCTCAGCGGTTATCTGATCTTCCTTGGCAGCAGGAACAAGTATATCACATTCAAGCTCAAGTAAATCTTCATTTGAAATAGGAGTTCCGAAATTTCCTCCTTCAAGACTTTTATTTTTTGAAACATATTCTATTGCTTTTTTAACATCAATACCTTGCGGATCATAATATCCGCCTGACACATCGCTGATAGCAATTATCCTGACACCTTTTTCATTCAGTAGATCTGCACTCACTGAGCCTACATTTCCAAATCCCTGCACGACACCGGTGCATGTCGAAGGATCAATTTCCAGGGTTTTTAAAGCTGCCATTGTTGCAATCATTACGCCTCTGCCCGTAGCTTCTCTTCTTCCTCTCGAACCCCCGATAATAATTGGCTTTCCGGTTACTACTCCTGTAACAGTTTCCTGTTTGTGCATACTATAGGTATCCATTATCCACGCCATTATCTGTTCGTCTGTATTCATATCCGGTGCAGGCACATCTGAGTTCGGTCCGAATATTTCAAGCATGTTTGCTGTGTATCTTCTTGTAATCTGTTCGAGTTCTCTTTGTGATAATTTTTTCGGATCGCATTTAACGGCGCCTTTTGCTCCGCCGAAAGGTAAATTAGCAATTGCACATTTCCATGTCATCCATGAAGCAAGCGCCTTCACTTCGTCAATATCAACATCCGGAGCATACCTGATTCCGCCTTTTGACGGTCCTAAAATATTATCATGAATAACTCTGTATCCTTCAAATACTTCGAGCTTGCCATTGTCCATAGATACGGGAATAGAAACTATGATTTGTTTAACAGGGTATTTTAAATAATTATATAATCCTTCGTCAAGTTTATAAAGTTCACACGCTTTATCGAATCTAACCATCATTGATTCGAAAGGATTAGCCTCACCTCTTCTGTAAGGAGCAGGCTCTTTGTACTCTTCAGGCATTTAATTTTTTTTATAAATTATGAAAAATTGGTAAATTTAGAGTTCAAAATTAACATAATGCTATTGCTTTATCAAGTTAGTATAATTAGCTTTTTCTGCCGTTGCCTGCCATTTTCTTTTATCAGTAAAAATTATATTATCGAAATAAGAATATTAAATGATTAATTTTAAATTATTAATTATCAACAGCTCGGGTATTTGAAAATCAAAGTAATAATTCCTTCATCAGGCAGCGGCGAGAGATTCGGAGGAACGATTCCAAAGCAGTTTTTAAAAATTGACGGCAAGGAAATAATTGCGCATACTTTAGAAAAATTTAACAGTATCAAATCAATCGATGAAATAATAATTTCCACCAAGCCGGAGTATTTTGTAAAAGTACGCACAATAGTAAAAAAGTATAATTTAAAAAAAGTAAAAAAAATAATCGAAGGCGGAAAGCGAAGACAGGACTCGGTTTATAATGCGCTGATAAATTCAGAATGCGCTGAAGATGATTTGATACTGATACACGATGCAGTGAGGCCTTTTATAAGTTTGAAAAAAATTAAGGAATTAATAAGCGAAGCATCGAAGGAAAAGTGTGTGATTCTGGGTTTGACTGTCTCCGAGACAATTAAAAGATCAGGGAAAAATAATTTTATAAAAGAAACCATTGACAGGAATAACCTATGGTCAGTTCAGACTCCGCAGGCATTCCGGTTTAGAATTCTGATGAAGTCATTTGAAAAAGCATACAGGGAAAATTTTACGGGAACGGATGAATCATCAATTGTAGAGAATGCAGGGTACAAAGTAAAAGTGACAGAAGGTGAGAGTAAGAATATAAAAATTACGACGAAGAGTGATTTGAAAATTTAATTCAGTGGTTTGTGAATTGATATTTTTGGGGTGAGATGATGAAACCGTTTAAACGGTTTCTAATTCTTTTTTAAAAAAATAATATGTCAAAGCAGGGAAAAATAGTCTTAGAAAGATCAGACAGTAAAATTCTGAAAGGAAATCCTCTTGGTGATCCGTCACTGAGAGAGTATCCGGTTTATCTGCCTCCGTCTTACGGAAAATCCGGGAAAAAATTTCCCGTCGTATATTTGCTTTCCGGCTACACGGGAAAGGGAATCATGCAGCTGAATGTAAGCTATCTTTCTGAAAATATTCAGCAGAGACTCGACAGGCTGGTTTCTTCAAAAAAGATAAAAGAGATGATAGTGGTAATGCCCGACTGCATTACAAAATACGGGGGAAGCCAGTTCATTAATTCTTCTGCTACAGGAAATTATGAAGATTATATTATTAAAGAACTGGTGCCGTTCATTGATGATAAGTATGAAACAATAAATGAAAATAAAGCCAGGGCTGTTTGCGGCAAGTCAAGCGGAGGTTACGGAGCCGTAGTTCTTGCAATGACAAACCCGGATATATTCGGTTTAATGTGTTCGACAGCCGGCGATATGTATTTTGAATATTGTTATCTTCCTTTTTTTCCGAAGTTCATTACCGATATTGAGCATTACGGCAAAGGTCATAAGGCAGTAGCTTATTTTATAAAAAATGAATTTAATTACAGTCAGCCGAAGCCGAAGGATTTTCACAACATTATCAATACAATAGGAATGTCAAGCTGCTATTCGCCTAATCCCGCCGGTATGAAATCGAAAGGATATAATTTTGATTTACCATTTGACATTACTACAGGCGAACTAGATAAGAAAGTTTTCGACCGCTGGCTCGTGCACGACCCCGTAAGGATGATTGATAAAAATGTTTCCAATCTTAAAAAACTGAAACTGATTTATCTTGATGCCGGCATCCTGGATGAATTTAATCTTAATGCAGGAGCCAGAATATTTTGCGAAAAACTGAAAAAGAAAAAAATAAAATATATTCATGAGGAGTTTAATGACGGTCACATGAATGTTCAATACCGTTATGACAGAACATTTGAAGTCATTTCGGATAATATAAAAACTCAATAACCGGACTATTGACTATACACCAGTTAACAAACAATTATTAAACAAACTTTAAAATGATCCCGTCAGTAATATCAACATGGAAACACGGACTTGCTGCAAATGAAGCTGCTTACAAAATTTTAAAAAACGGTGGCAACTCGCTTGACGCCGTTGAGATCGGAGTAAAAGTTTCCGAAGATGATCCTAAAGTACTTAGCGTGGGCTTTGGCGGACTGCCTGACGAAAGAGGAGTCGTAACGCTTGACGCGGCAATAATGGACTGGCGGGCGCGTATCGGCTCTGTTATATGCGTTGAGAACATTCACAATCCCATAAGTCTGGCCCGGCTTGTATTGGAAGACACGGAGCATACAATACTCGCGGGCGACGGAGCATACGAGTTCGCAATTAAAAACGGATTCACGGCAGAAAACCTTCTCACACCGGAATCAATAAAAAGATTTCACGAATGGAAGCTGACTAAGAGCAATAAGCCTGAAGAAATTCATACAGATGATTTCAAAATCATAGAAACAAAACACGATAAAATTAAAAATATTAATGAAGACGGATTTCACGATACTATCGGAATGGTTGCAATAGACAAAGACGGACAAATATCCGCATCGTGCACGACAAGCGGAATGGCATGGAAACTTCACGGAAGAGTCGGAGACAGTCCTGTTATAGGTTCAGGGCTTTATGTTGACGGCGCGATAGGAGGAGCTGCTTCAACAGGGCGGGGCGAAGAATGCATACGGGCTTGCGGAAGTTTTTTGATTGTGGAGCTGATGAGAAACGACAGCTCGCCGAAAGAAGCTTGCCGGCTCGCGTGTGAAAGAGTTTACAGGCTCAATCTTCTTTCGAGCATCAACCGTGACCATATTTTCCAGGTGGGATTCGTCGCGATGAATGCAAAAGGAGAATCCGGTGCATACAGTGTCAGAGCAGGTTTCCAGTATGCCCTTATGAGGGATGATGAGAATAAATTATACAACAGTGAATATCTTTTAAATGAAAAATTTACAGTAGAGGACTTATAATTTCTTATGGACAGGTTTACGGTAATAAAAAACGGATTGGTATTATCTCTGGACCGGAAAGGCATGACCGGTTATTTCAATATTATTATAAGGAGCGGGAAGATATTTATTATTGATTATGAAAATAAGTTCAATGAAAAAGAGTTCAGGATAAAGAATCCCGATGCTGAAATAATTGACGCAGGAAATAAACTTATAATGCCCGGGCTGTTTAATTCAAAGTCCGTCTCTTCTTATTCACTGAACAAACTCTTCTTCAGGAGATGTAATTATGAAAACATAAGCTCGAGTCTTTCTCTGAATCTGATTGATAAGTATCTGTCGAATAAGGAAAATTTTCATACACTGAAGGATATCCTGAAAATCAGTTATTCAAAATCTCTGTTAAACGGGGAGGTTTTTATTAATGAAAGCAGCATTTCAGTCAAAAAAGATTTCTTCACAGCACACCTTGCGGATACCGACTGGATAAAACAATATTATAATTTAACTGTTTATGACCTGTCTGTTCTTGAGGATTTAAATGTAAGTAATAATTTTCTTTCCCCGGGATTTAAAACCAATGAGGATATTAATACTTACTCACTGTCCTCGTTAAAAAAATCTCTATCAGGAAGTAATATGAGATTGTTCATAGATGCATCTCTTTCTCAAAAGACTTTTGATTCGATGAAAAAAGTTTTTGGAAAGTCATTTATAAGCGTTCTGGATGATATGGATCTTATCTCAGGCGGAACAGTCATTTCAAATCCGGTAAATATCAATTACGGTGAAATCGAGATTCTCAAGAAGAAAAAAGCCAATGTACTTATTTCACCTTCAGATTATATAAATATGGTAGACAGAAATATTGATTTTGATGAATTGATTTTTTCCGGTCTGAATATAATAACAGGGACAGGATATACAGGGAATGATATTTTATCCGAATTAAAATTTCTTACTTTACTTCTTTCATCCAGGAATTTCTCCTATGAAAATATTCTCAGAACGGCTGTCTTAAATCCGTCAGTGTTGTTTGGGATTTCAAATGTTACGGGCTCGATAGAAAGAAATAAATCCGCAGATTTTATCATGTTTAACTTAACAGATGTCAGAAATACTATGACGCTGCCATATACAGACAGCGAGTCCATAAGTGAATTCATACTGAGAAATCTTTCTTCAAAAGATATCTCTTCTGTGATGCTTAAGGGAGAAATCCTTGTTGAAGAGAAAAAATTGAAACAGGCTGTCCCGGAAACCGGGCAGTCAAATATAAAAGATATATCGGCAAAAATTTATTCGGCGGGAAAATATTTTGAGTTCAGGGAAAAATATCTGATGCGCGGAAGGGTTGATAAACTTGGGCTCGACAGCTCACAGGACGAACCGGAAAAAATTGAGAAAGAAGAAATATTTGTAGATATGGTAGAGACAGGGGAATATGTTGGCGAAGGAGAGTTTACAATTCTGCGGACAAAAGAGGAAGAGTTTGAAAAGCCCCGTCACAGGGATGAGGAGAAGAACATCATCATAAATCTCCGTGAGATAAAGTCACTGGAAAATGATATGAATCTTTTTGAAGGGCTTGAAGAATCACAGCAGATCTTAAAGCCGAAAATCAAAAAAAGAGATAAACCTTCCGCTGCGAAAACCGGAGACAGTCCTGATAAAGAGGAGAAAAAACTGAAACAAGAATCATACGATGAAGCCGGAGTCAAAACAGAAAAACAACTTACTGATGAAATAGTATTCCCCGGAGAAGGCGCTGAAGAAATTCCTGCAGAAGAGCCGGTGAAGCCGGAGTTTAAAACAACAAAACTGAAGTTCGGATTTAAAGATGATGAATAATTGAATAAAGAATAATAAACCTCAATGAAGAAATGAAGCTAGCTACATTATTATATATTAAGAACCGAAAGGGTGAATATCTTTTGATGAAGAGAATGAATGAACCAAACAAAGGATTGTTCTCACCTCCGGGAGGAAAGTTGAAAACAGAAGAAGCGGAATCTCCGTCAGCATGTGCAGTGAGAGAGGCGTTTGAAGAATGCTCAATAAATTCCGGAGAACGCGACTGGAAGCTCAGAGGAATAATTACTGATAAAAATTATCCCTTCATAGGAAATATAATGTTGTTTCTTATGGAATACAAAGTCTTACTGGCAGAGCTTCCGCCCGCCTGCAATGAAGGAGCATTTCATTTTATTCATCCGCTCGAATTTCACAAATATAAATTACCTGAATCCGACAGGCAGTTCCTGTGGGATGAGATACTAAAAAATGAGGAACTGATAATGCTGACTCTTGACTGCACTGAATACCCTGAC
>JBBRTN010000030.1:0-10411 GCA_038244395.1 Ignavibacteria bacterium | reverse complement strand
CAAGCTCTGAGATTGACGCACAAATAACATTATCTTTATACCAAATAACTGCCGTATTGCTTTTATCTTTAGAACAGGGAAACCAGTTCTCTCCTTTGTTCACATGCTCTTTAAACTCATCACATAAAATTATTTTATCCTGGTTAGTCATTATGTCATTTTTGCTTGCCTCGAGAGTGTATATGAGAATGTTGCCCTTCTTGTGAATTATATGCGCGATTTTCTCACCGTTTATTTCATTACAAACTCCTCCTACCAAAACCGCATCCTTAACATCAGGAACAAATACTTTAAAATCCAAATGCTTATTCATGGTGTCAGTGAGCACTCTGGCATTGCTTGACTGAAAACTGGGTTTTATCTGACCGGATGAAACTTTATCGAAGATGTTTCGGGAAACTGCAACTAAATCATTGTCCCGGAGCTCCGGATTCTTTTTAAGAATATTGTTGAAGAGAAAAGCTATTGCTATTAAAAATAAAAATGCGACTGAAGAATAAATTAGATTTCTTTTCAGCCTCGATTTTTGTGTATTGATTTGCTGTGAGTAATAAACAGGATTTGCCTGGTTAACTGGACTTATTTTCGAAACCTGCTTTATATAATCATCAATGCCTTCACCTATTTTTTTATACAGGTATACAGGTGTCTCTACTCTTTTAATTCTTTCGCCGAAGGTTTCTTTGGTGAGCTTTTCAAAAATGTAGCGGTTGCGGAAATTATTGTCTGACTCAATTAATCTTTTAATCTCGTTCTTCTCTGATCCATCGGTGATTTCATTATCAATGTAGGCTGTAATCAATTCATATATTGAATTTTCTTCTTGTCCGAAATTGTTCGTAGAATCGCTTTCGGGATTGTTAGGGTTTAAATCAGGCATTAGATCTTAAGTTAGTAAAAAAATTAAATAATATTAAAGTTAATTTTGGGGATTCATTTTATTAAATTGTTTTCGACATCATAACCTCTTTGTTTTGCATATTCATAAAGTTTCTGCTGCAGCATCTTTCTGCCTCTGTGCAACCTGCTTCTTACTGTACCGATGGGGCACTGAACAAAATCCGCTATCTCTTCATAGCTTAATCCTTCGAGATCACAGAGAATCACGACTGTCTTAAAATCATCCTGCAAAGAATTCAAAGCATTGGTTAATTCGTCATCGAGAAGATTTGAAAAAACTTTTTCCTGAAGATCCGTACTATCAATTTTTTCCGACCTTATGTTATCGAAAAAATTTTCAATCTCACCATAATCAACTTTACCCGGTTCTTTTTGATTCTTCCTGTATTTATTAATGAACAAATTTTTCATTATTCGGAACAGCCATGCTTTACAATTAGTTCCTCTTTCAAACTTATCGAAAAATCTGAATGCTCTCAGGAATGTTTCTTGCAAAAGGTCATCTGCATCAAGCTGGTTGCCGGTAATTTTGTAGGCGTAATTGCGAAGAAGATTCATATGAGGCATAGCTTCAGCATCAAAGTCAGCTTTCCTCTTTACTAACTCGGCTTCCGAAATATTTTCAACGCTTTCATCTTCAAATTCATTTTCTTCAGTTAATTCTTCCTCTTCTGCATTACCTTCTGAAGTCTTGACGTTTTTCTTAATTATTTTTTGAGAATCAATATTCATTATGCTTTTGTGAGCTAAGCTACTTATTAAAAGTTTTTAATTCAAGAAAGAAATATAAAGTCAGAAGGATATACGAAAAAAATACATCCGGGGATGGTTCTTTAATCTGAATCATGTGAGAATAATAGTTGTAAATGTATAATTAAAATAGAGTATATCAAGAAATGTATAAGCGTATGAAGTTTTATTTGTTTGGGCGAGTAACGGGGCTCGAACCCGTGACATTCAGAGCCACAATCTGACGCTCTACCTACTGAGCTATACCCGCCATTTACTTTACAAATTTACTTTACCATACCGTTTATATCAATACCAATTTAATATTTATCGGGGGCAAAATAAAAAATCCCGATTATGTCACGGGATTTTAATAAGCTCGACAGGCAGGACTTGAACCTGCAACCCTTCGGTTAACAGCCGAATGCTCCACCATTGAGCTACTGTCGAATTAATTACAAATATAATCTTATTGATTTTTTTAATCAATGTGTTAATTCATAAAAATCTCAGAAAATCCACGGCTCAACCTTCCTGACGGGAAATGAGGTTTTGAAGAAATTCCAGAAAAATCATAAGTTAAGTTATGAAGTCTCCATATTGTGTAAGAAAATCCCTACGGCGGACCATGAAAAATCTTTGAGGGTTGAATCAGTTGATTGTACACTCTCCCCTGCCTTTAAATTTATTTGGGCAGCTTTGTTAAATTTCATTTCCTGAATATGTGATTCACATATTATCAATTAAAATAATTTCTTATTTTAAAAATGAGATTATTTATCAAAGAAATAATATAATGAATCCTCCTGTCACAATTTCAGAACTCTCCGGGCAAATTAAATTTTTAGTTGAAAGAGAATTTAAATTTGTTTTTGCTACAGGTGAAATTTCGAATTTCAAACATCATTATTCCGGGCATTATTATTTTACACTGAAAGATGAAAAAGCACAGATAAATGCTAACATGTGGAGTTCAAGAAATATCAATTTATTTTTCACCCCGGAGAATGGAATGAAAGTTATTGTAAAAGGAAGAATTACTTTATATGATTCAAAAGGCACTTACCAGTTAGATGTATTTGAGATGGAGCCTTCAGGCGCGGGTGAGCTGCAGAGTTCATTTGAAAGGCTGAAGCAGAAATTGTTTGACGAGGGTTTGTTTGATAAGGAATATAAAAAGATGCTCCCGGAGTTTCCGGAAAGAGTTGGAATAATTACTTCTGCGACCGGTGCGGCATTGCAGGACTTTGTAAGAATTACTCAGAGAAGATATCCGGTAGTGAAATTATTTTTCATTCAAACGAGCGTACAGGGCGCCGGCTCTGCCAATAGTATTTGCAAAGCAATCAGGCTTGCCAATAGTGCAGATTTGAATCTGGAAATATTAGTGCTGGCACGAGGAGGAGGTTCGGCCGAAGACCTGTGGAGCTTTAATGAGGAAAAAGTAGCAAGGGAAATTTTTAATTCCGTAATTCCCGTCGTCTCTGCAGTCGGGCATGAAATTGATTTTACAATTTGTGATTTTGTAGCGGACCTGCGGGCTGCAACACCTTCGGCTGCGGCTGAAATGATTTTTCCGGATATACTTGAGTTAATAAAGAAGACAGATGAATATTCCATTTATTTAAAAAATATTATTTACTCCAAAGTAAATAATCTAAAATATTCACTGGATAATATTTCTAACAATTATTATTTCAAACGCCCGTTGGACCTGATAACCGAAAATAAATTCAGACTTGATGATATGGAAAAAGATATGTCGGATATTGTAGGGGAAAAATTAACCAATGTGAAAAATAATTTAAACTCCATCGAAAAAATACTTAACAGTTTAAGTCCGGAGCAGGTATTAAGAAGAGGTTTTACGATTATCGTAAAAGACGGAGTATTTATTTCAAGAAAGAGGGAAGTAACTCTGAACGATAAAGTAGAAATAAAGTTTTACGATGGCAATCAGGGAGCCTTAATTACTGAATAATTTTTTTGGTAAAACTAAATTAATAATATGTTGAAAAGTAAAAAAGTAATATCGGAAATCTGTGAAAATAATTTCGGTCATTCATTGAAAAGGCTCGAAGAAATATTATACAGTCTTGAAAATGAAGTTGAGGATTCTTCTCTTGAGGAAATTATAAAATATTATCAGGAAGGCCTGCACCTGCTGAGGGTTTGCAGGACTAAGCTGAGTGAAGCGGAGTTGAGAATCGAAAAAATAAGCACTGAAGAAGAAAATTAATTATCGTATATTTGTACAAATTAAATTGAATTGTAAATGAATGAATACGATTTAGCTCAAACTAAATTCCTGAAAGACATTAATTATCCGAATGACCTGAAGAAACTGAACCTCATGGATTTACGCACGCTTGCAGATGAAGTACGGGAATATTTAATTGATACTATTTCAAAAATCGGCGGTCATTTAGGCGCGTCGCTGGGAGTTTGCGAGCTGACTCTGGCGCTTCATTATGTATTCAATACGCCCGACGACAGGATTGTGTGGGATGTCGGACACCAGGGATATATTCATAAAATTTTAACCGGAAGAAAAGAAGAACTAAAAACCATAAGACAAAAAGGCGGCATCAGCGGCTTTCTGAAAAGAAGCGAGAGTGAATACGATGTATTCGGAGCGGGACATGCAACGACATCAATTTCAGCAGCTCTGGGAATTGCCACTGCAAGAGACTTTCTCGGCAAGAGTAATAAAGTAATTGCAGTTATTGGCGACGGCTCGATGACCGGCGGAATGGCTTATGAAGCCATGAATAATATCGGCTTACTGAAAAAAGATATTATTGTAGTTCTCAATGATAATAAAATGTCGATAGCTCCAAACGTATGGTCGATTCAGAATTATTTTAACGAGCTCATGACGAATGATACATATAACAGGTTCAGAAGCAAAGTTTGGGAAATGACAGGTGTGCTTGATAAAAAAACAAGTGACAGGCTTAGAAGAGTTGCGGCGAAAGTTGAAGGCGGAGTTAAAGGAGTAATAACTCCGGGTATGCTGTTCGAAGCTTTAGGTTTCAGATATTTCGGACCGGTCAACGGGCATAACGTAGTCAATCTTGTCAAGATGTTTGAAGACCTTAATAAAATGTCGGGTCCGATTTTACTTCATATCATTACTGAAAAAGGAAAAGGTCCTTCATATGCAACAGATCATCCGCAGAAAATTCACGCATTAAATCCATTTGATAAGTCAACCGGAGTAGAGCATAAAAAAGCAAATGTTCAGACATATACAAAAATTTTCGGAACGGCTTTGGTTGAACTTGCTTTAAAGGATGCTAAGATAGTCGCCGTAAATGCTGCAATGCCCGACGGTACAGGATTAAATTATATTCAAAACGAAATACCGGACAGATATTTTGACGTTGGTATTGCTGAGCAGCACGCAATTACTTTTTGCGCAGGCCTGGCGACCGAAGGATTCACGCCGGTTGCTGCTATATATTCTACATTTCTTCAGAGAGCGTTTGACCAGATTATTCATGATGTTGCGATTCAAAAGCTCCCTGTAATTTTTGTATTGGACAGGGGAGGATTGGTTGGAGCAGACGGTCCGACACATCACGGTGTTTTTGATCTTACGTATTTGCGTCTCGTTCCGGGTATGACAATAATGGCTCCGAAAGATGAAAGAGAATTAAGGAATATGTTATTTACTGCGACACAATACAAAAGGGGACCTATAGCTATCAGGTATCCGAGAGGCAATGCGCTCGGAGTAGTGACGGGAGAATTTGAAAAGCTTGAAATCGGTAAAGGTGAAATTGTAAAAGAGGGAATAGATATTGCCATACTTGCAATCGGAAATATGGTTTATAATTCAGTGAATGCCGCCAAACTTCTGGCGGAAAAAGGAATCAATGCTGAGGTCATAAATGCAAGGTTTGTAAAACCTCTGGACAGGGAACTGCTGTTTGATGTTTTTTCCAGGTTTGAAAAAGTAATAACAGTCGAAGATAATACTATTGTAGGAGGATTCGGCAGCGCTGTGTCTGAGTTTGCAGTCCAGCATAATTTAAAGAATGATATATTAATTCACGGTGTGCCGGACAGATTTATTGAACATGGAAAACCCGAAGAACTTCACGAAGAATTAAGACTTGATTCAAAAGGTATTTCTGAAGCAGTATTGGAATTTTTTTTAAAAGGGAAAAAATATGAAAAGGCAAAAGTATAAGTTAATATTCTTTGTTATCAGTCTGTTCGCATTTGGATGCAAAGAAAATCCCGTAGAAAATAATGAGACATTAATATTCCAGCTTGACGGAGTTATAGAAAGTATCGGCGGCGATTGTTCGGGTGTGCAGGTAAGAACAAGAAGCCTGGGAAATTTTGATTTGAGGAATGTTGAAAAAGTTAAATTTAATTTTTCCGGAATGTCTGACGCAGACCTATCCAGTATAAGCATATATTATCTTGATAATGGTACTGAGACTCCTGTCAATCTCGTGGATCTCCCTGACAGGGAAAGCATAAACAGCACCGGAAGCATTGAGATCGGCTCGCCCAACCTGCAGACGGAATTGTTTTCGCGTGTTACATTGAAATCATCCGTATGTACGGGGCAGTTTTTTTATCTAACTTTCAGCGACCTGAAGATTTACACAAAAAAATAGAGAACAGTGGAGATTACTAACCTTATATTAAATAATAATTCGCCGGAAACTTCCGTTAAGAAAAATTTCAATAAAAACTCGAATGATAAAAGAGTATATATAGAAACTTACGGATGCCAGATGAATTATTCGGATACCGAAATTGTCCTGAGCGTGATGAGTGATTCGGGATATAACGAAACTAATGACATAGATAATTCAGACGTAATACTCCTCAACACCTGCAGCATCAGGGAAAACGCCGAACATAAAATTTACAAGAGGCTTGATGATTTAAAAAAATATAAGAAGAAGAATCCTCTTCTGGTTGTAGGAATTCTTGGCTGCATGGCTGAGAGATTGAGAAAAGATCTTGTCGAAAGAAGAAAGATAGTAGATGTGATTGTCGGACCGGACGAATACAGGAAAGTGCCGGACCTTATTGACAATGTTATAGAGACAGGCGAAAAGGGAATAGCTGTAAAACTTTCGAGGGTAGAGACTTATGATGATATTGTTCCTCTAAGAAAGGAAGGCGTAACTGCATGGATATCCATAATGAGGGGCTGTGATAAGTTTTGTACTTTTTGTGTAGTTCCTTTTACAAGGGGAAGGGAGCGCAGCAGAAATCTAAGTAACATTACTGATGAAGCCAGGAGATTGTCCGATGAGGGAATAAGAGACATATGGCTGCTCGGGCAGAACGTTAATTCATATAAGTTTGAAGAAAATGATTTTGCAGACTTACTCAAGAAAGTAGCCGTGGCTGTGCCGGGAGTGAGAGTTCGATATACAACTTCACATCCGTATGATTTATCGGACAAGCTTATTGAGACGATGGCAGAATATAATAACATCTGCAATTATATTCATTTGCCTCTGCAGTCCGGATCGGACAGAGTTTTGAAATCAATGAACCGTCTTTATTCCGTCGCACATTATTTGAATGTGATGAAAAAGTCGCGGGAGATGATGCCTGATATCGGGCTTTCTACTGATATCATTTCCTGTTTTCCCGGTGAGTCCGAAGAAGAGCACAGGATGACTATGGAAGTAATAAATGAAGTTAGATATGACAATGCATACACTTTTGTTTACTCCCCGAGAGAAAATACGAAAGCCTTTAACATGCCTGATGATATTGATGACGAGACAAAGAAGAGACGGCTTGAAGAAATAATTACACTGCAAAGAAAAATTTCGGTGGAGATTAACAGAGAGCTTATCGGAAAGACGAAGGACGTACTGGTAGAATCGCTCAGCAGAAAATCGGAAGAGTTTTTTATGGCAAGGACTGACTGCAATAAAGTTGTGATAATCCCAAAGGAAATCACTTATGTTAATGAGACAGGTGAATTAGTAAACAGGAAGAGTTTTGCAATAGGTGATTTTGTAAATGTAAAGATAGACAGAGTCAACTCGGCAACTCTCTTTGGCGAGCCGGTAATATAAAATTTATAAAATCATTTAATTCAAAACCTTTCATACAGAATAAAATTGGCAGACAGACTCAGTGTATTTGTGTTTTCATTTCTCGGGTTTATTGTCCGTTTACTTCCGCTTAAGTCAGTTCAAAGACTTGGAAAATTGAAAGGTATGTTTTTTTTTATCTCCTTCCCATCAGAAAGAAAGTCGCCTTCAGCAATCTGAACCTGTGTTTCCCGGAAAAAGATTACCAATGGAAAAAAAATATTATCAAAGAAGCTTACATTAATCTCGGCATAGATTTATTCGAATTTTTATATTTCCCGAAATTATCTGAAGAAGTTATTCGTAAATTTGTTTTCTTCGAGAATTCACATCTGATTGATGAAGCAAATTCAGGAGGCAAAGGTATTTTTTTTCTGAGCGGGCATTTATCAGACTGGGAGCTGACTGCATTCGCGTATCCGCGGGTTTTGAATGAGCGGATAAACATTATCGCCAAGATACAGGCGAGCAGGGGGCTAAATAAAAAAATCAATGAGTACCGCGAAATGAGCGGCAACAATATAATTGAGATAGGATTTTCGTTAAAGGAAATTTTTAAGAGACTTAACATGAACGAGAAAATTTGTTTTCTTGTTGACCAGTCTGCACATCCTGATTATTCTTCATATGTAAATTTTTTCGGTCGGAGAGTCCCGGCGTTTTCAGGTCCGGCAAAAATGGCGCTGAAGCAACGGCCGAATCTTTTATTGGCTTACGGGACGAGAAGAAAAGACTACAGCTATGTCATTAATTTTGAAAAAATTCATTACGACGATTTAGCAGAAAGCAATCCTGAAAACATATTAAAACTCACGCAGAGAATACAAACTAGACTAGAGGAAGTAATTCGAAATAATCCCGGGCAATGGCTTTGGTTCCACAAAAGATTTAAACATGCAAAGACAAATGAATGAGAATATTCTGATTATTCAAACAGCATTTCTTGGAGACGTTATCCTGAGCCTTCCGCTGGTTCAGGCGCTGAAAAAAAAACACCCTGATTCTAAGATTGATTTCCTGTGCATACCGGGGACTTCCGGCCTGCTGAAAAATAATCCTTATATTGATGAAGTAATCATTTATAATAAGAGAAATTCGGGAGTACCCGGTCTTATTGATATTATTAAAAAAATCAGGAATAAAAAATATGACCTGATAATTTCCCCGCACAGGTCAGCCCGAACTTCTATGATCAGTTATTTTTCTTCCGCAAAAAAAACAATTACATTCGATAAATCCAATCTCAGTTTTCTTTACGATGTTAAAATACCTTACGCTGAGAATATTCATGAGATAAGAAGAAATCTTAGCCTGCTGGAGCCGCTAGGAAATGAAACCGAAATTATCAGACCTGAGCTTTTTACCGGAGAAGAGGAGAAAAATAAAATTGACAAATTATTTTCGGATAATAATATTCCAGCCGGACAAAAAATAATTTCAATTGCTCCGGGCTCTGCATGGTTTACGAAAAAATTCCCAAAAGAAAAATTTGTCAGAATATGTGATCTTGTACAAACAATGAATGCAAAAATATTTTTAATCGGCGGAAAAGAGGACAGACAAACTTCGGAATATATAGAAAATAATTCAGCCTCTGAAAACATAATTAATGTAACAGGTCAATTGTCGATCCTGGAATCAGCCGAATTGATTAAACGAAGTTCGCTGCTGATAACAAATGATTCGGCTCCGCTTCATATTGGAAACGCAGAAGGAATAAGTGTCATAGCGATTTTCGGAGCAACGATTCCCGCGTTTGGATTTTATCCTTATGGAAAGAATGACATTATATTTGAGACAAACGGCTTAAGCTGCCGTCCATGCAGCATTCACGGGGGTAATAAATGTCCGATAGGAACATTCGAATGTATGCTTCGGATCAGCGAGGAAAATATTGCAAAGGAAATTAAAAGAATGTTAAGCTAAGTATTCGGCAAGTCTGATTTTTATTTCATCTTTGCCGAGAGACTCATTCCTTGAATTCATTTCTCTGAGAATATCTCTTATGATAGTTTTTCCCTGCTCTTTTGAATTATCTTTTATAAATCCGTCGAATATTGTTTCTCCATTCATTGCGCGGTTTATTTCAGTTTCCTTATTATGCTCGGTAAGTTCGGTATAAAAGACAACTTTGAATTTTTTATTGAAGTCTTTTTCCCTGTAGATCTCGAACATTGTTTTGTCGGACTCAAAAGCCATAACTTGTGAAATTAATTTAGGTGCAATTTTACATAAATCAGGTCTCTTATTAAAGAAACTAATTAATACATTTTTTTCAAATGATAAATTATAATTTTTCAGACCCGACTTCAGACAATTCTTTCACTTACAAATTCTTTATATAATTTTTATATTCTGTGTAAATAAAATACTATTGAACTCCACCACAAAAGTCTCTTCAACAATTTCAAATTCCAATTTCAGTAAAGAGTTAATAAATGATCGGCTTAATATTTATTATCTCGACGACATTCATCTTACAGGCTCTTTTGCAGAAGATGTGAAATCCGGTCTGACATCGCAAAATAAATTTCTGCTGCCGAAATATTTTTATGATGAGAGGGGCTCAAAGTTATTTGAGAAAATCTGCGGGACTGAAGAATACTATCCCACCCGCACGGAGACGTTTATTCTAAAGGACCTTTCCGATACAATCTCTGAAAGGAATAAAGATAAGAACCTGATTGTCGAGCTTG
>JBBRTN010000029.1:0-10454 GCA_038244395.1 Ignavibacteria bacterium | reverse complement strand
CGGCGAACTTAATAAAGCCCGCAGCACGGCAGATGAAAATCTGGTTTATGAACTTAACGGAAAAGATATAAATGCCGGGGATAAATGTGAAATCGGCTCACAGCTGAGGCCGCATATAGTATGGTTCGGAGAGATGGTCCCTATGATGGATGAAGCGATTAAGCATTCATTGTCCGCAGATATATTTATTGTAATCGGAACGTCCCTGGTTGTCTATCCCGCCGCAAGCCTCATTGAATTTGTAAAAGAAAATTCACCTAAATATCTTATAGACCCAAACAAGCCCGGAAATTATTTTGATTATGCAAACCTGACTTTCATTAATGAGAAGGCGGTCAAAGGTACGAAAGAACTTGTTGAGAAACTGATAGAATAATTAGCCCTTCAGTCATCTTTCTGATTTTTCTAATTCCTCTAATTTCGCTTTCTCAATTGAAAATAATCTAATTGAGAGAATTGAAGAACTGCTTGCAAACCCCTGTACTATACCTTGTGATTTTTTCTCTGCAACTTTCGAAAGTAATGAAAGGAATGACGGCCACATCAGTCCGTTGCCCAAAGCAAACAACGCTCCTGCCAGATAAAGAATAATAATTTTATCAGCCAGAAGAACGATGAAGCTTGTTCCGAGGATAATGCTCCCTGCCAAAATAAGTTTGCTGTCGGAATATTTCCTTGAAGCTCGGATTAGCACAGGACCCTGGACAATTACCATCATCAGGCTAAGCACCGAAAAATAAATTCCCATCCTGGTAATGCTCCAGCCAAGCTTTTGCACGACATGTATAGGGAATGCAGTATAGAAGAAATTAAATCCTAAAAAAATCAGGAAATTTAATGAAAGGAAGTACGGTATGAATTTAAGATTAAGAACTTTTTTAAAAGAAATTTTTTCCTCATTATTTGTTATGCCGTCGAGCTCAAAGCACTCTTTATTTTCGTATCCCAGAATTTTCTGAACCGGCGCACTGCCGGCACTTTCCTTAAAAGGCAGAGCTTTGAATCTTTGAGAAAAAATAAAATCACGAAGATTGCGGAAATTGAAATCAGCAATGCTGCCATTACGGGGAGCATCTCTTCGAGTGAAGTGCCTCCCAGAATTCCTGACAGCGCGGGACCGGCGATAAATCCGAGATTCGCAGCTACAGACATCTTACCGAAATTTCTGTTCAGATCCTTATCGTCGGTAACATCTGCAATATAAGCGTTAGCCACGGAAATATTACCTCCTGTAAGTCCCCCAACCGCCCTTCCGGTAAAAATAATTATCAAAGGAAGAGTAATTACCACCGGACCTAATAGAAAAATATTTGTATCAATTAAAACTTTTAAAGGGAGGAAAAATGATATTAAGAAATTTCCCCAGCCGGCAGCTGTTCCGATTTCGCAAAGGAGCAAGACCTTTTTCCTTCCGTAAATATCAGACCACTTGCCGAGAATTGGCGCGCCGATAAGCTGGAACGCCGGATATGAGGACCGAGAATGCCGTATACAAGAGCGTTGCCGCCGTATTTTGTAACAAGAAAAACCAGAAACGGAATGACGATGCTGAGTCCAAAGGAATCAATAAAATTAACGAGCAGTATTGGGAAAATTTTTGTTTTTTCTCCGGCAGGCATTCAAAAATTTTTTTTCTTAAACTAATTAAATCCAAAACTTCATTCAATGTTTTATTACCTTTGTGAAAACATGTGCCCATAATATCAGCACTGCCTGAAGCGGCAGCCTGACCAGAGCAAACCAAAGCCGGGGATCATTTTCAGAATAATAATTGACTGCCATCTGAATGTTGGCGGGAAATACTGCGATGAGAAATATTATTATGAGCCATGCTGCAGTTTTTCTTGTGGAACGAGGCAGAAGTAAAATTGCAAAAATAATTTCGCATGCACCGCTGATGTATATAAGCGTCAAATGATACGGAAGAAAGGGAGGCATTATCGGTTCATAAAAACCGGGATTCCAGAAATGATTTATGCCGGCAACAAGATAAAACACCGATAATATGGGAAGAGATTTTTTTATCATCTTTGTCTTATTTTCCCGAAGGTTTCAAAAATATTTTTTCTGAAACTAATTAAATCATAAGTTTCAATCAATGTTCAATCTCAATAGATATTAATAACGATTAATAATCTAATCTAATAAGAATAATAAAGGAGCAGCAATGATATGTTAATTTTCCAAAAGTTACTATCTTATAGTTACTATCAATTTCCCTGCGGTACAATTCAATCGCTGCTTTATGCTTTCGCGTCAGGTCTGTAATACCGCTGACACTGTATAAATTTTCAAGCTCGCTTACAATATTTTCCGGAAGTTCATCATATAAATAACGGAGCTCGAAATTATAGTGGACGGGATTATATTTAATTCTTAATAAACGGGTGAGCGGTTTAATCGTCAGGTCAAAGTAATACCCCAGCGCGTCGAGATATTTTCCCCTTATTATTTCCTTTTCGATCTGATATTGAAAATAATTAAAAACATTTTTCATCCTTTCTTCATAAGCATTCACTTTTTTTTGAAAAGCTTCTTTGTCAAAAGTCTGTCCTGCCATAAAATCGTACCTGTCGTAATGTATCACAATGTCTCCGTGGATTTGTGTTTCCTGTTCTTTACCTGGATTGGAATGTTCAATAATGAAGAGGTCAACGACCCAGAATTTCAAAACATTCTTATGCTTATAAAATCTGTGATGAAAGCCGTTTGCCGACTGCGGGATGAATGCAGATTCAATTCCCGTCAGACCGGAGAGAAAATTTTCAAAGTCGCTGATACACTGACTTACCTTATCATCTTCGACACCTATCATCAGGTCAATATCGGAGAGTTCATCATACCTGTTAAATGCCTTTGCGCCGCCTTCGAGAATCAGATTTACATGTTCATAAGACCGAAGTTCATTGACTATTTCCAGAAGAATTTTTTCTCTGTGCATATTTAAAAATAATAAAATTTATGGGATGTTACGCTAAAGTATTAGCTATTGTTTTTAATTCCGCTTCAGGAATATATAGACTGAGTGAACAATCCGGATAAAAAACTAAATTCATCTGAAGGTTTAAAAATAATTTCATGCAGCATTACGGGGAATGAAATTAAAGCAGACTAAAACAGAGGTGTAAGTTTATTTGTTAACGGAAAGTGATCCGGTCTGCGTTGTAAAATTTTAAGTGCAGAGTTCTCCACCGGGACGAAAAAGCCCGGACGACACAAACAAAACCAATACTAAAAAAAGGAAACAGTTTTTATTTTATCAGGAACATTTTTTTTGTTATGGTAAAATTCCCTGATCCTAATCCCAATCCTAATGAAGAATTATTTACTTCGAGCCGGTAAAAATAAACTCCTGTAGAGAAATTGCTTCCGTCCCATGAGATTTCATAATTGCCTGCGGAAAGTTTTTCGCTTGAGTTGACAAGGTTTGAAACCTCGCGTCCAAGGCCGTCATAAACGGTTAAGCTGATTTGAGAATTTGCAGCAAGACTGAATTTTATTTTAGTAACAGGATTGAAAGGGTTAGGATAATTCTGTGATAATTCAAATTTATCAGGAACAGTATTTCCGATCGGATTGATGCTGATTTGTTTCGGAGTTATATAAACTTTCAATACATAGTCGCTTGGAAAGGTCGGAGTATTATTCGGCAGCAGCGCGCGGATCCCGCCGTATATGTATCCTGCGAAAGTTCTGCCAGTCAGCTCATTCAGCTTTATTACATTATTGCTGTATTGCGGAACGGACGGATCTAAAATAAATTTTGCATTCGACCCGAGATACGCAGGTAATTTTGTATTTGAAATAATTTCCTCCGATACTCCGGCTGAATTTTTTGTAAGAGTTGTAATATCATTTATAAAAGGAACAAGCGAATCATATTCCTGCATATGAGTAATTTCATTATAGAAATAAACGCTCATTCCTCCGAAGAAAGTCGTATGAAGTTTTCCGTTATCCGTATCGAATGCGCTTAGGTAAGAGCAAGTATACTGGCTCATCTTCTGATCAAAAGTATTGTCAACAGTTATGGTGCTGCCGTCAATATATATAGGATTTAAAAAAGGCAGAGTGGAACCATGTCTGAAAACTCCGCCGTAAAGAATCAGGTAAGGCGTTACACCATCCGCTTTTATCGCGGGCACAAGATTCATATCTCTCCTGTGGTATTCGACTGTATCCGTAAATGCCGTATAGTCAGTGATGCTGACGTTTACACCGTCATCAAGAATTTTAAATTTCCTTATTTGATCTGTATAAACCTGGTCGTTATTTGAAATTTGATTATAATAGCCGGTGAACTTATGTCCGCCGGCGAGATAAAAATAATCTCCAAGCTTTCGTAATTCTCCTCCGCAAACCTGTATCCTAACATCCGAAATTTGTCTTATGTGATTTAAAACCGAAGAGCCCGTTGTTACCGCCTGAATCATTTCATCAACATCAACAACAGTTAAAGTAGGGAATGTTACGAACCCGTTAACAATACTGTCATATCCGTAGCCGCCGGTGATATATAATTTATTTCCGTCCTGAAAATATTCCATGTTGGTTGAGCGAAGCGGGTCTGCTTCTGAATAAGGAATATCAGTAAAAATTCCACGTGACCATGTCTGCGAAGTATTAGGGTCAACTACAAAAATATTCTTATTGGCGTACTGTTTCGGGAAGGCATTGGTAGTAAATGAGTGAAGTCCGTTTGTTCTTCCCCCGATGAAAAGCCATTTATTATTTGACTCAGCAAAAGCGAAAGAATGTATTGAAGGTGTGCCCGGTAAATTTATACGCTCCACTTCGATTGTATACGGTTCGGTCTGAGCCTTTAGTGCATTTGAAAAAAGAAATAGGTATACTAAACCTTTGAAAAAAGTTTTCATTTATTTTATCCTTGAGTTTTTTAGGAAGATTTTCCGAAAATATTTTTTTGGAATTAAGACGGCTCTGCCCAATCGCCGTTTTCTTTTATTAAGCTTATCAGTTCATCAACAGCAATGTCGGAATCAATATTCCGTTTTACGACATCACGTCCTTTATATAATGTAATCTTTCCCGGACCGCTGCCTACATATCCGTAATCTGCATCAGCCATTTCACCGGGTCCGTTTACTATGCATCCCATGATTGCTATCTTGACTCCTTTAAGATGGCTGGTTCTTTCCCGTATCATGCCTGTTGTGATTTGCAGATCGAATAAAGTCCTGCCGCAGGAAGGACACGAGATGTATTCTGTCTTTGAAATCCTTGTACGCGTTGCCTGAAGAATTCCGAAGCTGACATTATTAATTTTTCTAATGCTTAGGTTTTCTGACTGCAGCCAGATTCCGTCCCCTAAGCCGTCCAGCAGGAGTCCGCCGGCATCAATGGAAGCGTTAAGTAAAAAATTTTCTTCATCAATGTTTTTATAAGTTCGTTTTATTATTACCGGCGCTTTGATATCGTTATTAATTAATTCAATGAATGCTCTTCTCAATTCAGCCATCGCGTGCGCGTTATCAGTATTCAGAATAAGGACGCACTTATTATCATCTGAGATTTCATTAAGCAATTCTTTTGACAAGTCGTCAATTGAAACCGATAGAAAGTTTATCTTTCCGGCTATCGTGTCATCCAAATTCATGTACTGCTCCGCATTAAAAACAGGAAATGAATCGCGTTTACTTTCTGCGTCTAAACTATTCCAAAATTCATAATCAAAAATTTTCCTGAGCGTGCCGGGAAGCTTATAACCGATATTATTTTTTCCCAGATATAAAAAGTCCGGAGCCATATCACCGATGTTCCATTTGTCAAGAGACTCGCTATAGTTGTAGCTTATTTCATTTAGTGAAGCAGAATTTTTTAAGACGTTTTCATTTGCGCTTATAATAACCACAGGAACATTATGCCCTCCGGTTTTGCCAACTTCATTTGTTTCTCTTCTTTTAAAATCAAAAGGGTCTATCGGATTTTCAAGTATAGCGGGAATTTCTTTATGGTTTTTTCTTAAACCTAAGTCATTATATCTGTTTACTAAATTTATTGCGACGGGTATTTCAAACTCAGGTTCTTCAGTAAGTGAAACACGCACTGTGTCTCCGATCCCGTCTTCAAGCAAAGCCCCGATCCCGATTGCAGATTTTATTCTTCCGTCTTCACCGTCACCGGCTTCCGTTACACCGAGATGAATCGGGTAATTCATTTCTTCATCTTCCATTTTATTAATTAGAAGGCGGTAAGCTTCAACCATTACTTTAGGGTTGCTGGCTTTCATCGACAAAACAATCTCATGGTAATTAAGCTCTTCGCATATCCTGACAAACTCGAGGGCAGATTCGACCATACCCAGCGGCGTATCACCGAAGCGGCTCATGATTCTGTCGGACAATGAACCGTGGTTTGTTCCGATTCTCATTGCAGTGCCGTACTCTTTACAGATTTTTACAAGCGGAGAAAATTTCTGACGGATTCTTTCGAGTTCGGATTCATAAGCAGCATCGGTGTATTCAATGAAATTAAATTTCTTCTTGTCTGCATAATTCCCCGGATTGACTCTGACTTTTTCGACAATACGCGCGGCTGTTTCAGCTGCATTTGGAGTGAAATGAATATCGGCAATGAGCGGTGTTTCATATCCTCTTTTCCTTAATTCATTCTTAATGTTTTCCAGATTCTTTGCTTCGTTTATACTTGGTGCGGTAATGCGTACATAATCACTCCCTGCTTCTATGATTCTAATTGACTGTTCAACAGTCGCAATAGTGTCCATCGTATCTGTAGTAGTCATTGACTGTACCCGAATTGGATTGCTTCCTCCCAGAGGTACATTGCCGATGTTTACTTCACGGGTAAAATATCGTGAGTAGGAAGTTAAGTCGCTGCAGTATTTTTTTGAAAGAGTATCTGATTGCATATGTTGCATTGATTCTAAAATTATTCTTATCTCAGTTTTTTACTTTCCTGAAATAAAACTTTTTTTTCTTCTTCGGACAAACTCTGATAACCGCCTTCGCTGAGCTTATCCAGTATTGCATCTATCTTTTCCTGTGCAAGCTTTTCCTGTGTCTCTATGTCTTTTTTATAATCTGTTGTTCCCAAGTCCTGGTATTTAGCTTCGGAGACATCATCTTTCTTTGAGTTTGTTCCGTTGCTATAAACAGGAGGCGAATAAGATCTCTTGCTTGAAGAAGTATAAGAAGAAAATTTATCTTTGAACCCCGGGTTATTAAAAAATTTCATCGGTGAACCCCTGTAAAAAATAAGCAGATAAATTAAACCAATCACACCGCCTCCCACATGTGCAAAGTGCGCAATATTATCATTCGACCCGGAGCCGCTGAAGAATAATTCTATCAGCATATATATGGTTACAAGATATTTTGCCTTGATAGGGAAAAGAAAATATATGTAAATATTCCTGTTTGGAAATAAATAACCAAAGGCAACTAAAACGCCGAAGATTGCGCCTGATGCGCCGATTGTCGGACCCACAGTGCTGAATAACGGAGCAAGAAGTAAATTACATAATCCGGCTCCGACCCCGCAGATTAAATAATAAGTGAAAAATCTTTTTTGCCCCCAGGTATTTTCGAGTTCAACTCCGAACATCCACAATGCAAACATATTAAAAAGCAAATGTGAAAAACTCCCGTGAAGAAACATATAAGTAAATAACTGCCAGGGATAAAAACTGAGCTGCAGGTTATTTCCTAAGAGAACCGGTTTCAGAGGATTTAGAGCAAGATATTTTGTAACTATAAAATCAAAAGGCAGGCTTCCGACAGAAAATCCTGTGAGCAGCAGGTTAAAGATAATGTAAATAGAAATGTTTGATAAGAGAAGAAGCTTTATGACCGGAGGGAACATTGAAAATCCCCCGAATAATCCGGGCTTCCTATAGCTGTTATTCATTTGAATTAGTTTTGTATAATTTTTTGTGCATTCTCATAATCTCCTGGCGTGTCAATTTCCATGCATGTGAATTCTGAAACATCCGCAGCATAAATACTGTTCCTCGAATTTCCATTATCAATTATCTCCTGAAAAGACGCTTCGTAAAATTCGTTTACGTTATTTTCTTTTATAATTTTCCTATCCAATATAACGAATAGGTCTTTCATAAAATATGCTGAAAACTTCTCGATTCCGATAGATTCGCCTGCAGATTTTTCAATTGGAATCTCCTTTCCGATTTCACAAATTTTATTTTCATCATTGATGGTAACTTTAATCTGCTCCTCATCGGCTTTGACTTTAAAATTAACTGCAAGGCTGTTTTCATGTCCTGAGTCGAGCAGCATGGAAATAATTTTCCTGTCAAAAAGTATATCACTGTCAAGCAAGAGTATATCTTCCTTCACAAAATTTCTCGTCATCCATAACGAGTAGGAGTTGTTATTGCTTTCATAACCTGTGTTTGTAATGAAAGTTTTATTAATGTAGGGGAAAGTTTTTTCAACAAAATCCTTAATCATATTTTCCCTGTACCCGGTAACAAAAATAAAATCGGTAACTCCGTTTGAAGTTACATTTTCAATTGTTCTTTGGAGCAAATTTTTATTGCCGATATTCAGAAGGCATTTTGGAGTAGTATCTGTAAGAGGTCTGAGTCTCTTTGAAGCCCCCGCAGCCAGTATAATTGCCTGCATATTATTGAATTAGTTGAATTGAAATAATATAGTTAGATTAGTAAAAATTAATAAATTAATTAGCACAGATTGATTTTAAGATTAAAACAGTAAGTTAATATTTTTATGGTGCTGTATGATTTATAGTGGAAATTAATTTCAAAAATTATAGTTCTCTGTTCCCATTTTGTCAGTTCCAGCATTCTCCCAATTTCTCATCCCCCTCGCTCTAAGCGGGAATCCAATCACAGACACTATTCTAATTATTAAAATTATTAAAATTATTAAAAATCAGTATAATTGAAAATCATCACTGACGATTTCATCAGTTCTCATATTTCATAAAATAAAAATATAAAAATACAATAAATTTCATAAAATATTTTATCAATCATTTTAATCTGATTGGATGAGCCAGAAGGTACCCTGCTAAGAACTTGCGTGAATGACAAAATTGGAACATAAAGGAATTACAAAGTAATTCTCGCACTACTCTTCACAGAATTTCATATAGAACCAATTTTATTTAGTTCAGGCTGTCGGCGGTCTGACGGGATAATTTTCTAATTAACGACTTCTGCCAGATCATAAGAACAATAAAAAGAAGATTACCGGCAGTAATAGTGACAATAAGATATAAATCTATGCGGTTCATAAAAGAAAAAATTACAAGTAAAACCATATGAGTCGTTGAGCCAAGCCAGCTCCAGCATCTGAGCAGTAATTTATTTTTTGATTTATATTCTTCCGGTGTTACATTAAAGTCAATATGTTTGGTGGAATTTTTCTGAAGGTTTGAGTATGCAAGATACACTGAGATAAGAAATTTCTCCAGATATTTTCCATCTGAATTTTTTAATCTTTCCTTTTCTTCGGAATACTCACTGATCTCTTCATCAAGGCTTGAGACTTTATGATAGACATTTTCAAGATAAAGATTTCTGTAATGGTCAAAGAACATATTCTGCAGTGCTTTTGAAATTCCTGCGGCAACAGTAAGAACCCAGCTGTAGAGCGGATCTCCTGTGATAGAAGTCATTGCAACGCCAAGTCCCAGAAATATGGAAATCGATGAGAGGTAATCTATAAATCCGTCAATAACTCTTCCGATCTTAGTCCCGTTTTTCTTTAGTCTTGCAAGCTGTCCGTCCATGCAGTCAAGAACATTGCAGATCAAAAAACTTACCGATGCAAGAATAAAAAATTCATATGTCGCAAATCCGTAAAGCACGCCGGACAGAATTCCAAACATCAGCGCAACAATTGAAATATGGTTTGGAGTAATGTTTGTGTTGTAAATCAGCTTTACCAGGACAAAAGAAACAGGTCTGAAAATAACAAGATCTATTATTTCTTCAGAGTCCACGGTTTTTAAAGACTGCTTGAATTCAGTTATGAGAGACATTAAAAAAATTATCTTGTAAAAATATTATTAAAGTTCGACCTGTGTTCCTACTTCAAAGACCCTGTTAGGCGGAATATTAAAAAAATCAGTAGCCCGTTGCGCATTATTTGACATGAGAATAAAAAGCTTGTCGCGTAAAATCCATAAACCTTTTTTACTGTTAGGGATAAGCGTTTCCCTTCCCAGAAAGAATGTTGTTCTGTCCATATTAAGTTTTATTCCTTCTTTATCGAGAAGCTCAATGATCTGCTGTATGTTGGTTACATCCATAAAACCGAAGTTTGCAATTACTCTGTAGAAGCCCTCGGTAGGCTGTTCTATCTGAATTCTTTCTTCGGGTCGGATGTGAGGAATTTTAAGAAATTTAACAGTAAGAATTACAATTTGCTTATGAAGCAGCTTGTTATGTTTAATATTAAGAATCAAAGGCGGCGGTGTTCCCTTTT
>JBBRTN010000028.1:0-10514 GCA_038244395.1 Ignavibacteria bacterium | reverse complement strand
GAATAATTTTCGCCGTCCCACTCCGCATTACCACTATGAATTCCCATCCTTGATTTTATTACAACATCCTTCCAGTTTTCAGTTTTGAATTTGATCTGTGAATCAAGAGCTGCTTTCAAAGCGTCATCGGGATTTTCAAACGCAGAGCAAAATGCATCCCCGATAATTTTAAATACAAAACCATTATTGGATTCTATTGCATCTTTTAGGATTTTATGATGAACTTTTAAAGCATCGTGAAGACTGTCGGGAAACTGCTGCGCAAGCCTTGTACTGCCTTCTATATCGGTAAATAAAAATGTTAATGTTCCGGACGGCGCCGTGGGATTTTGCATTTTAAGGTGGTTGACTCAATTAATTCTTATTTATTCCTGCTAATGTTTGTAACAGTTACTCGTATTTACTGATAGTTACTAAATTTAGTTAGGTGGCATAAATATAACACAAACTTCAGATTAATATAATTTTAAATTATTTCTCCTGAGATTATTCTCCCGGAGATTTTCATCTAACATAATATAAATGGATTCATTAGTTGCTTAAGTCGTTAAGAAATTCTGAGTCATGCAGTTTATTATCAATGAATGATTGCAATTAATACTGAACTTACTTTTTCAAATTCTTCCTTGCAACCGAAGTTATCTTCTTCCATTTCTTCTTCTCAGCCAGTTTCGCTTTATTATTATTCCTGTTTTCAAAATGTGTAATCTCTCTCTGGAGTTTTAAATAATTTCTGAATCTGTCTTCATTTATCTCTCCGTCATCAATCGCTTTCTTTACCGCGCATCCCGGCTCTGTCTCGTGTTTGCAGTCTGTGAACCAGCACTGCCCAAGATATTTTTCTACATCCTGAAATGTTTCGCTCACTCCTTCGCTTCCTTCCCACATCTGAATCTCACGCATTCCCGGTGTATCTATTATCAGACCGCCTTCAGGCAGAATAATTAATTCACGGTGAGATGTCGTATGCCTTCCCTTATCTTTATACAGACTGATGTCGCTTACTTCCATTTCGTCTGAACCTGAAAGACAGTTTATCAAAGTTGACTTTCCGACTCCCGATGATCCGACTACAGCAACCGTCTTGTTTCCTCTAAAGTATTGTCTCAGCTCACTCGTCCCCATATTTTCCGGTGCACTGATAACATGCACTGAAATATCAAATGCAATAGATTTCACTTCGGTCAGTTTCTTTTTCAAATTTTCGCAGAGATCCGCCTTGCTCAAAATCAAAACAGCCGGAACGTTATTTTCTTTTGCAAGAGTAAGATACCTTTCTATCCTTCTTAATTTAATATCCTGGTTAAGAGAGCTGATTATAAAAAGTGTATCTACATTTGCCGAAATTATCTGCTCTTCGGTGGTTTCTCCCGAAACTTTCCTGGAAAATTTATTCTTCCTCTCAAGCACAAATTCGATCATAGCTTTTTTTTCTTCAATTATTGGTCTTATAACTACCCAGTCACCCACAGCAGGATAATCCGAATCAGTGACGGCGTTAAAAAGGAATTTTCCTGAAATCTCGGCAGTGAGCTCGCCAAACTCAGTGTAAAGCTGAAAGTTATTTTTGTTTTCTATAGCCACTCTTCCTACTGAATAATCTTTCTCTGAAAATTTTTTAAATTGCTTTTCAAAAAATTCATCCCAGCCGTATTGTGTTAATTTTGTAAAGTTCATAAAAAATATTTGTCATTCCCGCAGGTTTCTAGCGGGAATCCATTTATAAAGTTTATAAAGTTTGTATAGTTTAAAAAGTTTGTTAGTAAATTTTCTAAATCATAGCTATCATTTCATCATTCAAACATAGTTCAAGAAATCATAGTTCAAGAAATCATAGTACAAGATCATTGTTTAAAACATACAATTATAAAATCTTTCGATTCATTATTAAGTTGATTTCTTTGAAAATCTCCAAAGATGTTTTCTAATTTAAACTTCGTCCTTCCGATGAGATTCTCAAGCTCATATCTGAAAAAATATCTAAAAGGAAATTTATCCTCATTATTTCTTTGCTCACCGTTCTCATCCCAGACAAATTTAAATTTGACATCCAGCGTCTGCTCAATGTAATTATTTTTTATTGAAACAAATCTCTGAAGCTTTTTCCCGGGTTCGTATTCTCCGTCAAAATCATTAATATCATTTCTGTCAATGTTAATTTTTACAAGATCAGGCACAAATACATCAAATATAAATTTACCTCCTGCTTCAAGATGTTCGTATATTCTATTCAAAGCTTTTATCTGATCCTCAGTGTTAAGCAAATGCTGAAACATTCTGAAAGGCGCAATTATGAGTTTGAATTTTTTATTCCAAGAAAATTCTCTTGCATCCTGAAGAGAAACCCTGTTGTATTCTTTCTCCGAAATTTTTTTCTTTAGTTCAGAAATCATAAACTCACTCTGATCAATACCATATACATCGGCTATGTTTTTCAAAGCCGGTACTAATATTCTTCCCGTGCCTGCGCCGATTTCTAATACCGGTCCATCTGCTTTTGAAATTTCTTCGAGATAAAATGTTAATCCTGACTTGTCAAGAATTTTTTCATAAATGACATCATAAAATCTCGAAATGGAGTTATTATATTTGTAAATGTCTTCCATATTATTTTTTAATATAATTTTTCAGAAACTCTTTTGTTAACCTGAATCTGACTGTTTTTTTAAATGGTATAAAACCAAACTCTTCATTAATCTTATACATATATTTATTCCATGAATAAGTGTCTGTGATCATGTATTCAATTTCAGGTCTTTCTGTAAGTAGTTTCATATACATATTTGCTTTTAGAAATCTTGCAAGTCCCCTTCCCCTATAATTTCTCCCGACTGTTGTAAGTGCAAGACTTCCGACATGATCAATCGATTTTCCTCCGTCTCTGATGTAGACCGAGCTGAATGCCACAACCTTATCTCTATCCATCAGTACATACATGTAAAATGGATGACCGGCAGTATCCTTCATATCAATCGCTCTTAATAAATCATCTCTGTTAATATTACTTGGAGTTTTTTTCTTCGGATGAAATTTTTCCTTATCGATCATTGCTTCATTGTTCAATTCAATAAATGATTCAAAAATTTCTTCAGGCACTCCTTCATACAGAGCTAATTTCAAGTCCCCGATGTCGCTGCTGCAGATTTCATTCAGTTTTTTCATATCAACATCTTTCTTCTTCAGAATTGTATATGTTGGTTCATCATAAACCTCAGCTCCCATTTTCATGAACGAATCAATTAACTTTTCCGATTCTTCAATAGTATATATCTCATCTTTATCGAGTTTTTCAATAAAATCTATCAGGGTGCTGAAAACATATTTGAATGTTTCATCCGATACATTGCTATAATATTTTTCAAAATCAAACATTGCCTTGCTTGAATAACTGACATCAAACCATGTCACCGGATTATTGTCATCATCGTCATCATTGTCATCAAAGACAACAAAAAAATTATAACATTCAGGTTTCAAGTTGCTGCAATTGTTAATGTATTCTTTTTTTAATTCTTCCCATCCCTTAATTGGATGTTTTGAATATCTGCTTGACTTTATTTCATCCGAAAATTTAAGAGCAAATGATTTCCATTCTTTATCGGTAATATACTTTGCCTCTTTAACGATCATAAAATTGTTATTTATTTTTGTAAATAATTTTCCAAAAATTCTTTAGATATTTCAAAATTAATTTCATGCCTGTAAAGTTTAAATCCCATCTCTTCATTTATCCTGTACATGTATTTATTCCACGGAAATGTATCCGTAAATATATGATCGACATCCGGATAATCTTCTAAAACTTTTAAATACATCTGTGCTTTAATATATTTCGCAAAATTTTTTCCCCGGTACTTTCTGTTCACAGCAGTCAGTGCACCGTGATGGTTTAATACTATTTTGTCGGTAATCTCAATATACAAAGATGTCGTAGCTGCAATTTCTTTACCGTCATAAAGCACAAAAAGATAATACGGGTCCTTATCTTCACGGTCTCTTTTAATTTTATTCAATAGATGCTCCATAGTTGTTTCATTTATTACCGGTTTTGCAGGATTGAAAAAGTCCATGTCATAATTTATTTCATTCTTTAATATTAGAAACTCTCTGTAACTTTCTTCCGGAATTTCATGACAAAAAACTAATCTTAAATCATTTGCATAGTTATTGTCCGCAACGATCTCTTTCCAGTTTTCAATATCCATATCTTCTTTTGATAATCTCGATTTAAATCCTTCCTCTTTTGCTTGTATACCGGCTTTTTTAAAAATATCTTTTTTCCTTTCTGAATGTGTCCAGTAAGAAACTTTATTTTTATTAAAACGACTCAGGAATTCATAACATGTCTTAAAAATTGTTTTTACAGATTCATCAGAGAATTCATCAGAAATAGTCTCAAATAAAATTTCACATTCGTCTCCCGATTCTTTAAGCGATATCCATCCGGTAAATTCTCCGTTTTCAGAAATTAAATATTCGCTTAAAGATTTTGATTTGCCATTTTCAATAAATGCAATTCTCTTTCTTTTAAAATCATTTACAGTAATATCCTCAACCGAATAAAAATCCCTGTACTCTTCCCAGTCCCCGTCATCTATCAAACAATCCTGACCTAATTTATTTTTAATTCTGATTAGCAATTCCAGGTATAAGTTCCACTGAGATTCATTTAATTCATTTACTTTTATTGTTTTCATAAATATTGTTTTGTTAAGTAATTAACTTTTTTATTAATTTATTGATTCTGTTAGTTTATCTAAATTGAAAAAGTTATTGAAATGAAATCACAACTCTTATTCATGACTACATTATTGGTCAAAAAATATCATAGTTCTCATTCAATCATTTAATTCAAAGTTTGAAAGCAAGCATCTCATTTTCTCTTTGCTCTCTAAGCTGTCTCGTGTACAAATTATAATATTGTCCCTTCAATAACATTAATTCGTGATGATTTCCGTCTTCGATAATTTTCCCTTTTCTGACTACTAATATTCTGTCACAATTCTTTATCGTTGAAAGTCTGTGTGCAATAATAATAGATGTTCTTCCCTTTATCATTTCGTGAATTCCGTTTTGTATCTTCGCTTCCGTCAGAGTATCAACAGAAGAAGTTGCTTCATCCATTATAAAGATTCTCGGATTTGCGAGAACTGCTCTTGCAAATGAAATCAGCTGCTTCTCTCCCAGCGAAAGCTTTTCACCACCTTCACCAACTTCTTCATCAAGTCTTACTATATACTCATCTCCTCCGATCAGTAATAATGCTTTAACAATTTCTTCTTCAACCGCGTCATCCCTGCCATATCTGATATTTTCCCTTATCGTGCCTGAGAAAAGATGAGGTGTCTGCAAAACCACACCCAGCTTGTTTCCCAGGCTTTGCGTTGTCCGGTCCATGTAATCAATTCCGTCAATTTTAATAATTCCCTCGGTAGGCTCATAGAATCTGCAAATCAGATTTATAATAGTTGACTTGCCGCCACCGGTTTCACCAACGAGCGCAACGGACTGTCCGGCTTCGATTCTGAGATTGACATTATCCAGAACAGGTTTATCTTTTTCATAATGAAAGGACACATTTTCAAATTCGATTTCACCGGTTATGTTTTCAAATTCTCCCGCTCCTTCTCTGTTTACTATTGTCGGCTGTGTATCAAGCAGTGAGAAAATTCTTTCCCCTGCAGAAATGCTGCTTTGTGTCTGTGAATAAAATTTTGATATATCGAGTATCGGTTCGTATATTAAAGTTGCATAACCAAAGAATGCTGCAAGCAGACCGACTGTTATTTCAGGGGGAAAAGTAATTGCCATTCTTCCGCCGAAAAAAATCACAAGCGCGGCTGCAATTGATCCTCCGAAAATTACCAGCGGTGTATAAAGTGCAGTAAAATATGCGGACTTGAAAGAAGATTCTCTCATCTTCTCACTCAGTGATTCAAACTGACTGCTTGCCCTCACTTCCTGAACCATACTTTTATTTACTTCGACTCCGCTGATATGCTCATTATAGCTTGCAGTAATTTCACTATTATATCTTCTTGATTCACGTGAATATTTTAATATAAGTCTTCTGACTTTAATTGAAATCAGCGTTAGTGCAGGGATCGTGAGAGTGACAATCATTGCAAGTTTCCAGTTGAATATAAACATCGCAATTAAACAAAATATTATCATCCCTACGCCCCATACGCATTCAATAAATCCCCATGAAATTAATTCAGTTACTTTGATAGTGTCAGAAGTTATTCTCGACATCAGCCAGCCGACTGCGGATTTATCATAAAATGAAAATGAAAGTTCCTGAAGCTTCCTGAATAATTCCTGTCTTATATCAAACATTACATACTCCTGAATTTTACCGGCGAAATTTATAAACATAAATACTGATGCTGATAAAATTAATCCAAGTAAAAGTATCAATGATGAATATTCTATAAGTGGTTTTAAATCCACATCGGGTTTTAATCCGTTTGCGTAAACAGGTTTGTACTGTTCGACTAACGGCATCACGGCATTATCAAGGAGTTTGAACCAGATAATAGGCGTGACCGCCTCTACTGCCGACACCACCAGTACAAATGCGATGAATCCCTGAAGCCATTTTTTATATCTCATGCTGTATGAAAACAATCTCTTCAGAAATGGAAAAACCGAAACATCTTTTTTAAATTGCTTGTCTCTTAATTTGCTCATGATCTTTTTTTAGATTTCTCTGATTCAGTTTAAATAGCAAAACAAATTATATATGTCCTTCGCTTAATGTTTCCTCCCTTATCTCATTTTCGACAGAAACCTGTATATCATATATCTTCTTATAGAATCCGTCCTTTAATAATAATTCATCATGCGTTCCCTCTTGTATGATATTTCCCTTATCAAGGACAATAATCCTGTCGCAATCCTGAATTGACGTAAGCCTGTGCGCTATGATAAAAGTCGTCTTTCCGTGTATGATCTTTCTTAACGCTTTCTGAATTTCATATTCGGTTTCAGAATCAATTGCAGAAGTCGAATCATCAAAGATTAAGATGTCAGGGTCCTTCAGGAGTGTTCGAGCAATTGTAACCCTTTGCTTCTGACCGCCGGATAATGTCACTCCTTTTTCACCTACTATTGTTTCATAGGAATCTGGAAATACCTCCGTGATTATGTTGTGAATCCTCGCGACTCTTGACGCTTCAATGACTTCATCTATATGTGAATCAGGATTTGCATATGCAATGTTGTCTTTTATTGTTGTTGAAAATAAAAACGGCTTCTGAAGTACAACACCAACCCTGCTTCGCAAATATTCTTTTGAATATTTTTTTATATCTTTTCCATCGACTAAAATACTTCCTGAGTCTGCTTCGAAAAATCTCATCAGCAAAGAAATTATTGTGGTCTTACCTGCTCCCGTAGGTCCCAGCAATGCAATCTTTTCCCCGGCTTTTATACTGAAGCTTATGTTGTTCAATACTCTGTGCTTTTCATTTTCTTCATACTTAAATGAAACATCTCTGAACTCTATTTCACCATTTAATTTTTCTCCTTCATTATTTTTACCGGAGTAATCCTCCTGCTCCGTGTCTAATATTGAGAATATTCTTTTAATAGCAATTGTAGCCATTCCCATGTCGCTGACAATCTGTCCTATCCTTCTCAGCGGCCACGCTACAAACATTGAATAAGAATAAAATGCAGTATACTCACCGACTGATAACTGATTTTTTAATGTCAGATATCCTCCGAAAAAAATTGAAAGGGCGATTTGTGAATGAACAAGAATGTCCGAGCTCGGCCAGTATATTCTGTTTAGCTTTAATAATTTTAATCCCCATCTCCTTTTTTCTTCATTCTGCTTTGTAAATTTTTCTATTTCAAAATTTTCTTTAGCAAAAGCCTTGACTACTCTTATTCCTGATAAATTTTCCTGAACGATAATCGAGAGTTTGTCCTGCTCCTTTTCATGTTCATTCCATATTATCATCTCTTTTTTAAAATAATAGATTGAACCGCCTAATATCAGTGGCACAAAAACTATGGAAACAAATGCATAGGTAACATGAATTGAAAGCATCATTATAAAAGCTCCGGTAAATAAAGCGGATAATCTTACTACTTCCACTACTTGTGTAGCGGAAAATTTTCTCAGTGTCTCTACATCTCCTGTGCACCTTTGTATAAGTTCACCTGTCGGAGTCTTGGAATGATATGCAATTGGCAGCGCCTGTATGTGAGAAAATAATCTGTCACGCAGACTCTTAGTCGCTTTTTCAGTGGATGAAGAGGAAATAGCGCTGGCAGTAAAGGAAAAAACTCCCCGCAGCAGTGAAATCAGCAAAAATATTAATCCCAGAGAAATTAATATCTGCTGAAGATTTTCCATTTTCAATTGCGGCAGTATAGAGTAAAAGAATCCGGTAATACGATCGCCCGGAATAAAATCTATCTTTCCTCCGCTTTGAAAATAAACGATTACTTTATCAACTGTAATTTGCAGCACCTTGGGCTCAAGCATTCTTATGAAAATAGAAGTAACGAGGAGAACCGAAGACAGTATATAGAATTTTTTCCACCTGCCCAGGATTTGAAATAATCTTTTTATGTTTTCCATATTTGTCTAATTGTAAAATTGTAAAATTGTAAAAATGTAAAAATGTAAAAATGTAAAATGTAAAAATGTAAAATTGTAAAATATTTTTATGCAAAAAAAAACCGCGAATACTTTTTGGTATCCGCGGTTTCTGAAATCTTATTATTATATCTCAGCTATTCTATAAACCTCCATTTAAACCACGGATTTTCTTTTGACACACCTCTGTCAATATCTGAAGGTGCAAAAGAACATGTTAAATATGTTTTGGTTTTGATAATTTTCATCGTGATAGTTTTGAATATGACCTTTCGATAGTTTAACAATGTAAACGTGTTTTTAAACTTTACAAAATTACGAATGTTAATTTTAAAATGCAAGTTTTGAGAGAAAAATTCTTATCCTTCAAATTTTATTTAATCAGAAGCATTTTTTTTGTCTGATTAAACGAACTTCCGTCGGCACCCGAAGTGCTCAGATTATAAAAGTATGCGCCGCTTGAAATATTATTTCCGTAAGCATCTTTTCCGTTCCAGCTGATTCTGTAATTTCCCGCAAGCTGGTTTGTATTAACAAGAGTAGATACTTCTTTTCCAAGAGCATCATAAATAGTTAATTTAACCTTTGACATAGAAGGAATGAAATAATTTATGTTTGTTTCCGGATTAAAAGGATTCGGATAATTTTGCTCAAGTTTAAAATCGGCAGGAAGTCCTGTCACAATATTATTATTTATTCCGACAAGATCACTTTTGTTGAACCTGTAAACAATATTATTCGAGCAGCATACATACAATTCATTTTGCTGATCAGTGCCGAATGAATAGATTAATGATGGCGCTGTCATTAATTCTGCATCATCAGTGAGAGAATCATTCTCGTATTTTAATTTCCAGATTTTGGCGCTGCAGTAATCCCCGTAAATATAATCTCCCGTGAGCTCCGGGCGCCTCTGCCCTCTGTACACATATCCTCCTGTTATCGAACAGTTGGATCCAACATGCCCGTATTCTTTTATAGGAAACTTATAATTGCTCATTGGTCCGCAGCCTGAAGTATTGTAAGCATGATTACCTTCATAACATCTCCATCCGTAATTATTTCCCGCCTCAAGAATGTCGACCTCTTCCCATGCATCCTGACCAACGTCTCCGCAATAAAGTATTCCTGTTACAGGATCCTGACTCATCCTCCAGGGATTTCTCATACCGTAAGTAAATATTTCAGGTCTTCCGCCTCCGGATGCAAAAGGATTGGTAGGAGGAATCCCGTAATTGTTTCCGCCGGAAGTAGTATTAACATCAATCCTGTGAGTCTTGCCGAGCATTTCATTTGTGTTTTGAGCTCTGTTACCGGGATCCCCCGCACTTCCGCCGTCACCCATACCTATATATAAATATCCGTCAAGCCCAAAGAATAAAATTCCACCGTTATGATTTGCATATGGATCTGAGACTGCCCAGAGTATCTGCTCGCTTAATGAATCCGCTTTATCAGGGTTCGTCGCACTTCTGCTGAATCTCGACAATACATTTGCGCCGTCACCGACACGTGTATAATAAATATAAAAGTAACCGTTGTTCGCATAATCAGGATGAAAAGCCAGTCCGAGTAATCCTCTTTCCTGGTAGGTTGATGCGTTGTTAAGATTGGTGACGTCAAGAAATACTTTGGAATTAGCAGTATTGGAATCATTGGGAAGTACTTTTATCAGACCGAATCTCTGTACAACAAATATCCGGTTTGTTCCGTCATTTGAATGAGTTACAAATACTGGATTGCTGAAAGAAACATTGGGAAAAGCATTTACAAGTTGATAAGACTGAGAATATGAATTCCCCGCCGATAGTGATAATAAGAGAATAAATAATTTAAAAATAAGTTTAATCTTTTTCATTTTATATATGATTTTTTTTAATGCCTTGAACTTTTTAAATTG
>JBBRTN010000027.1:0-10554 GCA_038244395.1 Ignavibacteria bacterium | reverse complement strand
GGAGTAAGTATACCGGTCTCGGGCACTGTAAAAGAAAAACTTGACAAATCAATCGAAAGAGCTTCCAAGATAATTCAATTTCATAAATATAGTAAATACATTGCTAACGCGGTTTTAATAATCGGGAAAGCATACTTTATTGAAAATGATTATTATAAAGCAGAGCGAACTTTTAATGAATTTCTTTCTAAATTTGCCAGCAGTGTGCTTGCAGATGAGGCAATATTGTACCTTGCCAGAACCAAAGTGAAGCTGGGAAAAATTGACGATGGCGAGATCATATTCAAAAATTTAGTTAAGAATTCAACAGACCATGAAATTCAGTCACTTGCTGCAAGGGACCTGGGAATCATTAGTTATAATAAGGGAAAATATGAAGAAGCAGTAGAATATTTCAAAACATCAATTGATTTTTCAGATGATAAAGAAAGAAAGGCTGAAGACCAGTTTATACTCGCGAAAATAGAATCGGGATATAAGCCCCCGCTCGCAGCGCAGGAATATAAAAAAGTCCTGGACTATACTTCGGACTATGACCTTTCATTCTATGCAAGATTAAATTATGCAAAGGGACTCATATATAACAAAGATTATACAAACTCGACTGAAGAACTTGAAGCGTTAAGAAAAAAATACAGGGATGAAATCGCCTTTACACAGCTCGTTGATCTTGAGATTGCAAACAATCTCTATGATCAGAAAAAATTCGCCGAGGCAAATAATAAATATTATGAAGTAATAGTAAAGTATCCTAATACCGCCTCTTCATCGGATGCATATTACTATCTTGCCAGGAATGAAGAAGAAGTAAATAATAATTATCTCAATGCGCTCGTAAATTATAAGAAAGCTGTAGAGGAAAGCAGCGCCTCGGATTATTATAAGGAAAGTTCTTCAAAGACAAATACACTCGAAAGATATTTTCATTTAATGGGTGAGGTAGGGGATTCTGTTAAAATAGATATTCCTACAGCAAATGCTGATGTAGAGAGGTTCAGGAAAAATTATAATGAGGAGAAGGGGATTAGTCAGCAGAACAATGGAAGTAAAAACGGATCTGAACAGGTTCCTCCACAAAACGGAAACACAGGAAATGACGGAACGCAAAAGGGCAATGGTAAAGGGAAACCCGGCGGCTTTAAAAATTTTCATTTTGAAATACACCGTGATTCTACTGAAGAGACGCCTCCGCCTACAAATCCAACCGGCCCTTCAAATCCGACAGGTCCTTCGGGTCCGTCCGGTCCCAACGCAAACCAGGAACAGAGACAGGATAATTATAATAAAAGGAAAAAGCAAAAAGAAGTTCAGGACAGTTTAAAATCTGTAAACGGAGATTCCTCGAAGGTGATTAATAATGATTCGCTGAAAGAATCCCAACAAGCCGAGTCTCTCAAAGAGAAAGAAGAAAAGATGTTTAACTCATATTATGAAATTGCTGAGATTTTTATTTATAGTCTTGATAGAAATGATTCTGCCGAATATTATTTGAAACTTCTCCTTCAGAAATTTCCCGAATCATACAAACAGGCAAAGGTAATGTTCACTCTCGGAAGTTTTTATAAAAACACAAACAGACAGCCGGAAGCCATGTCAATCTTTAATACCATTGTCTCTGCATATCCGAAGACTATTTATGCAGATGAATCCAGAAAAATACTCGGAATGAAAACCAGTGATACGGAAATAATTCGGGACAATCCGGAAGAGAAATATTTTGGAAAAGCTATAACACTGATGGATGAAAAAAAATATCCCGAAGCAATACAGGAGCTCCAGCAGGTTGAAATAAAGCACCCGAATGATTCCCTTGTTGCAAAAGCCTTTTACAGCATAGGCTGGATTTATGAGAATAAGCTTGATAATAAAGACAGCTCTCTTGTGTATTATAAAAAACTCAAGGAAAAATATCCCTCTTCTGAATATGCTGAGCAGGTCACACCATTACTTGATTACATGGCTTCCATTGTCGTAAAGGATTCAACCGGAACTGCAAAAGAAAATAATGTTACCGGTGACTCGACGACAAGCGTCGTAAAGGAATCTCCGAAAGAAGAAAATAATCCTCCCGAAGTAGTGAACGGAGAGAAGAAAGAAAATTCCGAAGAAGTAACAACAGATACAACCAACGTTAAAGAAGGTAAACTATCTCAGGAAGAAATTGATAAACTGCTCAAACAAGGTGATCAGGACGGGAAGTAAGTGTAAACTGCTTTTATCTTAAAGTGTATTACTAATTTTTCAGATGTTAAATTAACCGGACCCATTCTACTCACTTAACACCCTCTCCATTACTTTCGCAACCTTCTCTGCGCTCGGAAGCATTTCGTGTTCAAGCCCCGTATTCAGGGGAATGGCAGGCATATTCGCTGATCCGATAACTTCAACAGGCGCATCAAGATAGCGAAAACATTTTCGGGAAATTCTTCCTGCCAGACTTTCAGCAAATGAATTCATAACTTTCTCTTCCGTAATAACTATACATTTTCCGTGACGCTTAACTGATGAATATATCATATCTTCATCGAGCGGATTCAGTGTGCGCAAATCTACAATCTCTATCATGCCGGGGAAATTTACGGATGCATTCAAAGCCCAATGAACTCCCATTCCGTAAGTAACTACAGTCAGCGTTTCACCACTGTCAATGTTTTCCCGGGAGGCATGCTTAACAATCCTTCCTTTACCAAATGGGATTATATAATCTTCATCCGGCTCAGGACATTTCGCTGCATCTGTTCCCGGCACTTTGCTCCAGTATAATCCTTTGTGTTCAAATATTATTACCGGGTTAGGATCATAAAAAGCAGACTTCATTAATCCTTTCATATCCGCTGCATTACTGGGAAATGCAACTTTGATTCCTCTCACAGGAAGTATGCTTGACTCAATACAGTCTGAATGATAAGGACCGCCCTGTCCATAGCTTCCGCAAGGAATTCTTATTACGGATGCAACCGGATATTTTCCCATAGTCAGGTAGCATGATTTTGAAATCTCTACAACAAGCTGATTGATTCCTGCCCATGCATAATCCGCAAATTGAATTTCGACAATAGGCTTTACTCCTACTGCACTCATGCCTACAGTCGAGCCTACTATATATGCTTCCTGTATGGGAGTATTGAAGACGCGGTTGTCTCCGTATTTTTGCGCCAGAGTTGCGGTCTCCCGGAAAACCCCGCCCAGTCTTCTTCCCACATCCTGACCATATAAAACTGCTTCGGGATGTTTTTTTAAAATTTCATTTACAGCAAATAATCCGGCATCAACCATTATGACCGGCTCTCTGCCTGCCGGCTCGCGGATCCCTTTTTCTTCTGTAACGGGTGTCGGAGCAAATTCATGAAGATATAATGTTTCTGCATTTGGTTCATCTGCTTCGACAGCTCTTTTAAAACTTTCATCAGCCTTGGTGGCAGCATTTTTTTCAATTTCTAAAAGTTCATCTTCCTTTACCTCTCTTTCAGTCAACAGCCTTCTGAGCTTTGGAACAGGATCATCTTTGTATTGCGCGGATAGTTCTTCTTCCGGACGGTACCATTCTTTGCGAACTCCGGAAGTATGATGACCGAGCAGGGGTACTTTAGCATGAATTAAAACAGGTTTGCGTTTTGTTCTTACATACTCAAGAGCTTCACCGAATTTTTCATAGCTCTCAATAAAATCCGTGCCGTCAATTTTTATGCGCTTCATTCCTTTGAACCCTGCAGCAAATTCATATGCATCCATGGCGCGCATTTCATCTTTGTATGCTGAGATCCCCCAGTCATTATCCTGTATTAAATAAATAATCGGAAGCTTTTTCAAAACTGCCATTTGAAATGCTTCGGACACTTCACCTTCTGTAATTGATCCGTCACCGAGTGAGCAAACTACGACAGGTTTTTCTTTTGAGTCATTTGTTTGAAGGAGGTTCATTGATTCAAGATATGAAATCCCATGAGCCATACCCGTTGCCGGAATTGCCTGCATGCCTGTAGCGCTTGACTGATGCGGGATTTTAGGGAAGCCGTCCCGTTTCAGTGACGGATGTCCGTAGTATGTTCTTCCGCCTGAGAACGGGTCATCTGCCTTTGTAAGAAGCTGGAGCATCAATTCATATGGCTCGAGCCCCATTCCAAGAAGCATTGATTCATCCCGGTAATATGGGCTTACATAATCATATTCTTTCAGCTGCATTCCGACGGCAAGCTGTATAGCCTCATGCCCGCGCGACGTAGAGTGAACATACCTGCATATCTGCCGGTTCTCATCGTAGATTTCAGCCATTCTTTTAGAAGTACACATCGAAGCATACGCCTTGAGTAAAATTTCTTTATCGGTCATTTAATAGAATATTGTGCAAGATAGAAACTATACATTTTGATTCAATGCAAAATAGAAACTGAAATAAAATGCAAGTTAAAGTTAATGAGGGATTATAGGGCGTGTGTGAATTATTTATATTTTAAATCTTGCGGGTCTCTTCTTGAATCCCAGATTTGAAGTATCTCAACGTTTAAATACTCGGAAGTGGTTTTAATTTTATATTATTCTTTTAACCATTCATTAGAAATTTTTTTTGCTTCTTCATTCGTATAAAACTCTCCGTTTTCAATTTGTTTTTCACCTGCATCAAGTAACTCTTTATGCTTTTCAGATACCTCAAGAGATGATAATGATTTATATTTTTGTTCCATGATTACCTCAATTATAGTTTTTATTTCTTCGGTTGTCATTTTAATTTTTTATCTAAAATAACTAAAGTAAATGTGCAGGTAAACCCAACCAAAAATATCTCCTTTGTTAACATTTAAATTATCTTGTGATTCCGATTTTTAAAAACCGGTTTTCCTTGTAAATTTAAGCTCAATATTCTTAAAGCCTGTATCTGTTTCGCGCCCTATGATTATTTTCAGTTCGTTAACAGATTTCAATTCATATATTATTTTCCTTGAAAACTCAAGGTCATTGTTTTCGAAAACAAATTTATTCTTATCTATTTCAGAAAGAGTAAAAACAGCCGGCTTCTTATTGTCCTGACCTTCAGGCTCCGGAGTGTAATAGATTCTTCCTTCCCTGAAATCAAGTAAGATATTTTCCTTTGGATGCTTTTCATTTCCTTCAATATAAAAAGATTCTCCCTGCAGTCTCTTTGGATATTTCTTTTCCCACTTCTCTACAAGCTCTCCTTCCTTGTAAGGTGTTGTCCACTCGCCTTTCAAAGGATAGAGTTTCTCGAAATCCTCTATATCATAATCTACTTTTACAAGATTAAGACTTAAAAATAAAATTGCAAATATTAAGTAAGTCATTTAACATTCAATGTGCGGGGTTGGTTACTTGTTATTAAAATTTAATTCTGATTCTTCAACTTATTAAGATTTGCTCTTGCAGCGGCAAGTCTCGCTACCGGAACTCTGAAAGGCGAGCAGCTTACATAATCAAGTCCAAGCTCATTACAAAACTCAATAGAATCGGGCTCTCCGCCATGCTCTCCGCAAATCCCAAGCTTAATGTCCGGTCTTGTCTCACGTCCCTTATCCACTGCCAGTCTCATCAGCATTCCTACTCCTTCCGTATCAATAGACTCGAAAGGATCCCTTTTCATAATTTCCTTTTCCCTGTAATCAGGCAGGAATGAGCCGGCATCATCTCTGGAAATTCCGAATGTCATTTGTGTCAGATCATTCGTCCCGAATGAAAAAAACTCTGCATGCGTTGCTATTTTATCTGCTACTAATGCGGCTCTCGGGATTTCAATCATCGTTCCTACTTTGTATTTAAATTTTATTTTCTTTTCCTTCATTACATCATCCGCGACTTTTCTTATTATTTTTTCCTGTTCAATAAATTCTTTTTCATTCCCGATAAGTGGAATCATAATTTCCGGATAAACTTTCTTCCCTTCTTTTATCACTGCAGCAGCAGCTTCAAATATAGCCCGCGTCTGCATTTCCGTAATTTCAGGAAATGAAATCCCAAGCCTGCAGCCCCTGTGTCCAAGCATTGGATTAAATTCCTTCAAAGCATTTAGCTTGTATTTAATTTCGTCTATAGTAGTGCCTATAAGCTCAGCCAGTTTTAAAATTTCATTTTCTGTGTGAGGAAGGAATTCATGCAGGGGAGGATCAAGAGTCCTGATCGTAACCGGGAAACCTTTCATCACCCGGAATATTTCCGTAAAGTCTTTTCTCTGGTAAGGAAGAATTTTATCAAGAGCTTTCTTTCTCCCTTCAGTGCCGTAAGCAAGAATCATCTCCCTGACAGCGTCAATCCTGTCTCCGCCGAAAAACATATGTTCAGTCCTGCACAGTCCTACTCCTTCTGCACCAAATGCAATTGCATTCTCGCATTGGTCAGGCTGGTCTGCATTTGTCCTGACTCCGAGCCGTCTGAATTTGTCTGCCCATTTCATAAATTTAGAATAATAAAAATAGGGCTTCGATTTTTCCGGCTTCAGGGTTTTGTCAATTAAGACCTGTAATATTTCCGAAGGTCTTGCCTGGAGCCTTCCCACAATTACTTCACCTGTTGATCCGTCGATCGAAAGAAAATCTCCTTCACTGACAATGTGAGGCTTGCCTTTAACTTTTACTGTCTTTAACAAATAATCAATATCAAGTTCACCGCAACCCGCTACACAGACTTTCCCCATCTGTCTTGCGACAAGCGCTGCATGAGAAGTCATTCCTCCGCGTGAGGTAAGTATTCCTTCGGAAGCATTCATACCTCTGATGTCTTCGGGTGAAGTCTCTATTCTTACCAATATAACTTTTTCTCCTCTTGCATTTGCATTCACGGCATCAAAGGAATTAAAATAAACTTTTCCGCAGGCGGCTCCCGGTCCCGCATTCAGCCCGATTGCCAAAAGTCTTCCGTTTCTTATTGCTTCCTGTTTTTCATGAGTGCTGAATATCGGTCTTAGCAGCTGGTTTAATTGCTCGGGATCCACTCTCATCACGGCTTCTTTTACATCTATTAATTTTTCTTTCACCATATCAACGGCAATCTTTACAGAAGCATAACCTGTTCTTTTTCCTACCCTGCACTGAAGCATGAATAGTTTTTCTTCCTGGATTGTGAACTCGATATCCATCATATCCCTGTAATGTTTTTCGAGATTCTTCCTTACCTGTTCAAGTTGTATATAGATTTTTGGTTTAGCTTTTTTCAGATCCGACATTGGAAGGGGAGTCCTTGTGCCGGCGACAACATCTTCCCCCTGAGCATTCATAAGATATTCACCATAAAACTCATTCTCGCCGTTGGAGGGATTTCTTGTGAAAGCGACTCCGGTGCCGGAAGTTTCCCCGAGATTTCCGAAGACCATGGTTTGTATATTGACTGCTGTTCCCCATTCGACAGGAATGTTGTTCAGCTTTCTGTAAACGATTGCCCTGTCGTTCATCCATGATCTGAACACAGCGCCGATTGCGCCCCATAGCTGTTCTTCAGGGTCGTCAGGAAAATTTTTACCGGTTTCTTTTTTTATCGCGGCTTTAAACTCAAAAATTAAATCTATCAGGTCATTCCTTGTAAATTCTATATCATTTGAAATTCCATTTTCTTTTTTCTTATGCTCGATTATTTCCTCAAAAGGATCAACCTGGTTTTTATCCTTTGGCTTTAAGTCCATAACTACATCGCCGTACATCTGCACGAAGCGCCTGTATGAATCATACACAAATCTTTCATTGCCGGTTTTTTCAATCAAACCTTTTACTGTTTTATCATTAAGCCCGAGATTCAAAACCGTATCCATCATTCCCGGCATCGAAGCCCTTGCACCCGAGCGAACGCTTAACAGCAATGGGTTTTTAGTGTCACCGAATTTACAGCCCATTTCGTTTTCCACTTTCCTCAATGCATCCTCCGCCTGTTTTTTCAGTTCTGCAGGATATTTTTTTCCGTTAGAATAATAATAATTACATGCCTCGGTAGTGATGGTAAATCCCGGCGGAACAGGAAGTTCAATGTTTGTCATCTCAGCAAGATTAGCTCCTTTGCCGCCGAGAAGAGATTTCATATCGGCTTTGCCTTCAGCTTTGCCATTACCGAAGTAATAAACGTATTTAGTTGGCATATATTTAATTAATTAGGGAAATTTAAATTGTGTGTAAGATTGGAAAATAAATTCAGATTAAAAATTCAATTTAATAGAGTGGTGAAAAAGAAAGCAGTTTGTTATAATGAGAACATGAATTAATTAATTCGTTGTTTCCAAACCTATGGGCTTCTGCTCTCATGCAATACAGCAATTACTTCAATAAAAAAATTGGATTCATAACTTCTTAAATTTTTATTAATTTTTTTTTGAACCCTTTGGAAATTCTAATGTAAATTGAAGTTCAAAAAATAAATTCGTTGCAAAATTACTCCTAAAATTTAATTTAGATTTATTTTTGGTTTTCATACCAGTCAATTAACTCCAGCACATCTTTAAATTAGCTTTGGGTAAATTCGAATTTTATTATTTCATTCTTCCCTGGAGCATTTCCTTCACCTTTTCCCATGATACAAATTCCTCTTCCCCATTCTCAATTTTTTTCAAACGTTCATCTAAAATTTTCTTATGCGTTTCGGGAATTTCAGAATCACTAACTTCTTCTCGTATACTGTCCCAAATTGCATAAACTAACTCCAATTTTCATTTGTTGGAAGATTTAGTAACTCATTTAATTTTTATTTTCCATAGTATTGAATTAGTATTGCTTGGTTAAAATAATTATCAGGATTTGAATAACAATAATAATACGAACGATTCCAAAACTTTGTGATAAATCATTATTTGTAATTATTTTTATAATTCCAATTCGCCTCACAACAAAATAAACTGAATGGATTCCCAATATCAAAAGCACTGGGGAAATGACAAAAATTTTTCGAAGTACAGTTGTCATTCTTCTAGCTTTTTAAAAACTTACTTAATTAAGTGTTAATATTTCACTAACAAAATTGCTCTGCGCAAACGAAATCTAATACTAACACTACTTCATATCATCTCTTCCAGTAACCACAAGCTGGTATTGAGTGCCGGGCTTCAGTGTATAAGTGATCCTCCTGCTTCCGCCGGTTGGTTTTGAATTCATATCATTTGATTTGTATACCGGGAATTCACGGATTATCTTATTGTCGGAAATATAAACCGAATCCTGTCCCATGTACCCGCTGAACATTTCATTCTTCTCTACATCTTTATCGGTAATCTCCTGTACAATTATTTCTCCAAATGTCTTATCATCTACCGATGCAACGCCAAGTATGTCAACAAATGAGCCCGAACCCGTTGCTTTGGTAAGTATATATAATTCATCAAAACCATTCTTATCAAGGTCTGCCACCATTGCCGTTGTCATAGGATTTTTCATACTGTATCTGATTGTGTCTGTCGAATTCGGAAAGCCCACTCCGGTTATCATATAATCACTGACGCTGTAGCTTGGTTTTGTTTCCACTATCACAAATTCTTTTCCTGTCTTTGTCTTCATTTCCTTTCTTACAGTAACAGCCGTATCTTTTTTAATTGTCATTTTTTCGGTTGAATCTTTTTTTACAACTGTCTCTGGCTTTCTGTCGCCACAGCCTGTAATTAATATTGCCGTAAAAAATAATGCAGAAATTAATTTTATCATATTTTTTTATAATTTTAAAATTCGGGTTTAAATTAAATAAATTATTAATGTTATAAAATTCAGATTTAAACGCGCTGATACTATTTAAACTTATTTAAACTAATAAAACTCAATATCCATAAAATACAAACTTGAAAAATCTTTCTTAATAAGACAGATTGCAGTTAAATTTTTTAATTTTTTAATTGAGCGCTGATAATAATTCTGACGGAACAATAGTCAAGCCCGACCCATATGCTGCCCTGCGTTTCTGGGAATTCAGAAATTTCAATATAGCAAGATTATGCATTACGATCGCATCTCAGATACAGGCTGTAATAGTCGGCTGGCAGATATATGAAATTACTAAAGACCCTCTGTCCCTTGGATTGATTGGCTTGGCGGAAGTGATTCCTTCTATCAGTGTTTTGTTATTCGCAGGGCATATCACGGATACTAATGACAGGAAAAAAATTGTATTATCTTCTGTCTGTTTAATGACATGCTGTTCATTTTTACTTTTGGTAATTTCGACTGACACTGTGACGCTGTTCACTTCTAACAAGGTCCTTGCAATGTACTGCGCAATATTCATCAGTGGTATCGGACGCGGATTTTCGGCTCCGTCATTTTTTGCATTTGTCTCACAGCTTGTTCCAAAAGAGACTTTGCCTAATGCTATCACATGGAATACTACAACCTGGCAAACAGGCGCTGTGACAGGTCCCGCAATAGGTGGAATACTTTACGGGTTCATCGGTCCGACTAATACTTATATAACAATTGTGGTTTTCTGGATCATATCTATTTTCTTAATTCTCCCTATCAAGAAAAAACCCGTTCCGGAGTTTTTAGGAATACAATCTTTAAAGGAAAGGCTGACCGCAGGTTTGAAATTCGTTTTTAAGAGAAAAATTATTCTCGGTGCGATTTCTCTTGATTTATTTGCAGTACTTTT
>JBBRTN010000026.1:0-10630 GCA_038244395.1 Ignavibacteria bacterium | reverse complement strand
CAGGTGAATTATTTTCTATCGTGGCTTATCTCTGGACCTTTGTAACTTCTTCGGAGTCCTTACCCGACCTGATGGAATCATGGTCATCTTTGAAAGACATATCACAGAGATTAAAGAATGACTGATTTTTTATTGGGCGGAGTTTGCTTAAGAATCCGGGTAATTAATTTTTAATCAAACCTTCTCTATATCTTTTTTTCCAAAAAGTCCTGTCGGCTTCACAAGCAAAATAATTATTAGTATTGCAAAGGCAATTGCATCCCTGTACGTTGGTGATAAGTATCCGACAGTGAAAGTTTCAACCAGTCCTATTATCAAGCCTCCGATTGCTGCGCCTGGAAAATTTCCAATCCCTCCGAGAACCGCTGCTATAAAGGCTTTCAGACCGGGCAGCAACCCCATCAAAGGATCAATGCTCGGATAGTTGACACTGTAAAGAATCCCCGCCGCGCCGGCTAGTGATGAGCCAATCACAAAAGTAAAAGAGATTACATTATTTATGTTAATTCCCATCAGTGAAGCTGCGGTGAGATTATTGGAAACTGCCCTTATTGCAATTCCCATCTTGGTGTTCATTACAATGAATCTTAATGCAAGCATCAGTAACAGGGCTGAAACTAAAACAACAATCTGATTCGAACCGATTGTTGCTCCGAAAATATTGAAACTTACATTTTCAATTATTGTCGGAAATGATTTCGGGTCTGCGCCGAAAACCAATTGTCCCGTGTATTGCAGGAATAAAGAAACTCCGATTGCTGTAATTAATACTGTAAGTTTGGATGAATTTCTAAGAGGCTTGTAAGCAAGCTTTTCGATTGTCACCCCGACTATGGCAGTGATAATCATTGTTAAAAGCAAAATTAAAATAGCCATCGGAATGTCAGGACTGTCTACACCAAAAGCTTTTGCGAGATAATATCCGGAGAATGCTCCAAGCATGAATACTTCGCCGTGTGCAAAGTTGATGAACTTGAGAATACCGTAAACCATCGTATACCCAAGAGCTATCAGCGCGTATATGCTTCCTAATGATAAACCGTTAATTAACTGTTGTATAAATTCAGACAAGTTATTTATTTATTTAAGGAGCGATGGTTTCTTTATAAATAAATTTTCCGTCTTTGATCTCGAGCACAACTGCAGGCTTGACGGCATTTCTTTGCTCGTTGATTGTAATAATTCCTGTCACGCCGGGAAAATCTTTAGTAGTCGCAAGAGCATTCTTAATCTTCTCACCTTCGGTCGAGCCTGCTCTTTTCATTGCATCAAATAATATCATGCCGGCATCATAAGCCAGGAAACCCATTGCGTCGGGTTCTTTATTATATTTAGCCTTGTACTTTTTTATAAAATCCTGCACCCTTGGAGATGGGTCATCGGCGGAAACGTGCGTCGAGAAAAAACTTCCCTCAAGCGCGTCCTTTGCTTTTCCTTCCGTAAGCTTTTCAGATTCCCATCCGTCACTCCCGAAGAGCGGACATGTTAAACCTATTTCTCTTGCCTGGATCGAAATCAGATTTACATCCGTGTAATATCCGGGAATAAAAATCGCTTCAGGATTTTTTGCTTTAATTGATGTAAGCTGAGCTTTGAAATCCTTATCACCTGCAGAATATTTTTGCTCCTCGACTATCTCGCCGCCCATGCCTGTGAAAACCTGTTTGAAATTATCAGCAAGTCCCGTAGAGTATGCATTCTTCTGGTCCACAAGCAAAGCGATTTTCTTTACCTTCATTGAATTGATCGCAAACTTGCTCATCACAGTAGCCTGGAAAGGGTCTATGAAACAAACCCGGAATATATAATCGCCGATTACTGTCACTTCAGGACTAGTCGAAGCGGGTGTAATCATCGGAATCTTTGCTGCCTGGCAGATAGGTGCTCCGGCCATACTTCTTGATGAAGCGACTTCACCAATAATCGCAACTACCTTGTCTCGGTTTATCAGCTTCTGCACCACAGTCTGAGTCTCAGACGGTTTTCCCTGGTTATCTTCTGTAATTAATTTAATCTTTTTGCCTAATACACCTCCGGAATTATTGACTTCTTCAACAGCCAGTACAAGACCATTATGCGAGGATTGTCCGAATGTTGCTTCGCTTCCGGTTAGAGATTCATATTCACCCACGGGTATTTCATTAGAGTCCGATTTATTACAAGACATAAGAACAATACCTGCGGAAATCAAAAAGCAAAAAGCTGCAATAACCTTGTAAAAGTTTTTCATAATATAATTTTAAGTTAACATTTAAATTAAAAAGTGGTTCAAAATAATTTTAATAGTTTATAAAAACAATTTCATTTGAAAGGCGGGAAATTACCCAAATTACCCAGATAAACCAGATAATATTTTTTGATTAAATTCATAGAATTTAATTTACGGATTATTCACGGGGTTTTTTACAATGACTGATTTTTTGTTGAAATGATGTGCATACCACTGATTATAAATTATATCAGGATCATTTGTAATATCAAAAGGATATATTGTTTTGGGAAAGTTCTCAAGACTGTTCAAAACTAACGTATCGGATTTGCTTTCCTCTATATATTTATATCTTTCATTCATTTCTTTGTTAAATTTATATGCAGTTCCGCTGAATAAATCTGAATAGGCAGTAATAAAATTCTTGTTCATAAAAATAAATGATATTGTAATAGTTATTAAAATTGCATAAACATAGTTTGAAAATACTAAATTTTTAAAATTGTATTTTTTATTCAGATAATAAATTATTACAATTACATTGTAAAACCAAATTATTAGAAACAGAAAATAAATAAAGTTTAAAGTTCTATCGTAAGGATAATGTCCAATACCCCATACTGATAAAAAAATACCGGTAATCAGAAGAATAAATCCTAATGCAATACTGAAAAACGGATTTAATATAAATATATCATAATATTCATTTTTATGTTTTATTATTTTTAAAAATACAGGAACTAAAAATACAGTTAATATTAACAGCGGTGAAATAAAAACCCAGTTTAATAAATTTTCAATTAATACGATAAATGATAAATAAACAGAACCGGAAAAATCCAATGTTCCTGCAAATTTATCCTCTCTTAACTGAGTGCCGTGAGAATGCAAATCAATATATCCGGAAATTAATATTACAACAAATACAGAAATTAATTGCCGGTTTATTTTTTTTTTAATTATTAATTCTGTAATTAAAAAAAATGAAACCATCATAAAAATGAAAACTAATGCAATTTCATTAGAACCGGAAATTGCAGCAGCTGTAAAACATAAAATCACAGTATAAAAAATTTTCTTAAAAGATGTATTGGCTTTACATAACATGATATAAAAAATAAAAAAATATAAAATTAGTATTAGTGTGTTATGATATACAATTGTCGAAATAAGCCAGTAAAATCCCTGACTCACTGTATTCATTCCGAAAAAGTACATAAATATAATTGCCAGCGAAAATAAAATTCTTTCCTTAATATCAATAATGTTTTTAAACAATACTGAAATAAACAAATAAAGCGATAAGAATAATAAAAGCATTAAGAATAATGTAAATAATTTATAACCATCATTAGTCTTGTAAATGAACGGAGCAACTAATAATTCAGCATGTGTGAAAAATCTGCCGCTCCAGTTATTGTATAAGGATACAATTGCTTTTACAAAACCAACTTTTTCCATTCTGTCCCAGAAAAAATAGTCTTCAACACCGGCAGGATGATTAAAAAATGTAAAAATTATAAAAGGAAGGATTGATAACAGCAGGAGCACAATTAGAATTGTTTCAGATATTTCTTCAGAATTATTTTTTGAATTCATATATTATTATTGACAAATTACACCGAAAACATTGAACTCTGCTCTTATATTTCAAAGTTAGATAATATCATTTTAAAAATGAAGTATAATCTTTAAATTGCAGCATATGGCTCGAATAAATATTACTATAGTAGACGCAACGGGTAACAAAGAACAGCAGGCTACACTTCCCGATGATGCTTCGGTTAAAAGAATTATGGAAGTTCTTCTTCCGAAAATGAAAATGCCTCTCACAGGTCCTGACGGCGAGCCGCTGTCATACAAATTTCACCATAAGGCTTCGGGTAAACAGCTTACGGAATCACAGACACTTGCAGAAGCCGGTGTAAAAGAAGGAGACGTTCTTCGCCTTCATCCCGAAATTACAGCAGGCGCTTAATCATTAAAAAGCTGCTTTCTGCAATTTCGATTTCTTCTTTCTTTTACTTCACTCTTTGCAAAACTTAACTTTACCGGAGTCAAATAATTTTTCGTAATAAGCCGCATTAATATTAATATTTATTTTTAATGCAAAAAAAAACATGTCTCTAAAAATTGAAGAAATAAATGTTGACCGCTATTCACGTCTTGAATTAATTACCTGGTGGGATCAGGATATTTTAAGGAATGCAAAGATACTCGTCGCGGGCTGCGGTGCTCTTGGGAATGAAATTGTCAAGAATCTTACAATGCTTGGTGTTGGCAGGATCTGTGTTGCTGATATGGATAATGTAGAGAAGAGTAATCTTTCAAGAAGCATATTATTCAGAAAAGAAGATGAAGGCAAACCGAAAGCAGAAGTTATCAGCCGCCGCGCAAAGGAAGTTAATGAAGATATTGACATAAGATATTTCGCAGGAAATATTTTTAATTTCGGTCTCGGAGTGTTTAAAGATTTTGATTTGATAATTGGCGGACTGGATAACAGGGAGGCGCGGCTTTTTATAAATCAGTCCTGCTGGAAGGTTAACAGACCCTGGATAGACGGCGCTATAGAAGTATTGGCAGGTGTTGCCCGGATGTTTATCCCGCCGGATAATGCGTGCTATGAGTGCACGATGTCGGAGGTCGATTATAAGCTTATCAATAAGAGAAAATCCTGCATGCTTCTCGGGCTTGATGAAATTACACAGGGGAAGATTCCCACCACTCCGACGATTGCTTCCATAATAGCAGGCGTACAGGTGCAGGAAGCAATTAAGTATCTTCACAAAAGAGAAGAGCTTGTAAGTCTTGAAGGAAAAGGATTTATTTTTAACGGAAGCATAAATGATTCATATATTATTGAGTACCAGAGAAATGAAAGCTGCCCTTCACATTATACTTTTGACAATATAAAAAAAGCTGATAAAAAATTTAATGAAGCGAAACTTAATGATGTGATTAAATTCGGGGAGAAATATTTTAGAGACATGAATTTTCAAATTGAATTTAATAATGAAGTTGTATATGAACTTGTTAATGAAAGCAAGATGGAAGTAAAGGAGTTTTTTGAAAATCAAAACCTGATGTCGGTAAAAGATGTGAAGCTTCAGGATGGAAATCTTTTAAAGGTAAAATCGTTTCATAATCTCAACCCCGAATCCGGATTAGCAAAAAAACTCGGAAATAAAAAGTTAACTGAATTAAAAATACCTTTTAATGACATTTTAATTTTGAGGAAAGGGGAGGAAGAGGTGCAGATTGAATTTGATAACGCTGACATATTCCGATAATTTTTAACTACTGACAAATAACCGGCGCTGCCCGAGACCGCGCATGAAAACCGTTTAAACGGTTTTTCATGCATAGTATGAATTTTCCTAACAACAAGTTTGAATTCACAAAATAAAACCTGCCCTTACTGCCAGTCAAAAATAAAAACAGGTGCCGACTTTTTAGTCTGCTCTCACTGCGGCACGCCTCATCACAAGGAATGCTGGAACGAAAACAACGGCTGCACGACTTACGGCTGCATTAATAATCCGCAGACTGAAAAAAAAATCGAAGTTCCTTCCGAAGATATCGGTAATTCAACTATTGACTCAATCAGAGAATCCCTTAATACGGCTTCAGCCGTAAATCAAATCCAGTGTCCAAATTGCAAATCAGATATAGAAACCGGCTCGACGTTTTGCAAATACTGCGGCTTCAATATCAGGGAAAAAGTATTACCAAAAGACGTTACGGAAAAAAAAGAAGCAGATGAAGAATTAAAAAAATTCGAGGAAGAATATAAAAAAAGATATAAGGATAAAATCAGAGGAAAGCGCAGAAGGTTTTTACTTACGGCTGCGAGCTTTGTGATATTAATCTCTGCTGCTGCATTTCTTTTTTATACTTCTGTGACAAAGCTTAACGAATATTTTTCTTCAGATGAGTATAAGATTAAAAATACAGTTACTAACTGGAGGGAAGCATGGGAGGATGAAGATCTTGAAAAATATAAAAGTTATTTAACCGGGGATTATGAATATTACGGAAAGGACGGGAAGAAAATCGGATACAGGGAAAAGCTTAAGCGTATGGAATTTACTTTTAAGAATTACAAGGATATCAGTATTAAATTTTCTGATTTTAAAATATTAGATGACTCGGTATTTACGGACAATGACAGAAAAGTACAATTCAATGAGAGTTATGAATCGGATAAATTTAACGAGAAGGGTTTGAAGACACTTCGTTTATATAAAGGAGCAGAAACGAACGGGGAATGGAAAATATACAGAGAGTTTTTTGAAAATTAAAACTTCATTAAAACAAATTACGGAGTCAGTGAGAAAAGTCTTTGTAATCTCAATGACTCCGCGATGAAAAATCAAACAAAAAAGAAATAAGAAATCAATAGTCCTATTACCAGTGAAAGACCGAACATCATATTAAGCTGTGCCGTCATCATAATGTGCTTTGTCCCGTATTCAAATCTTGCCTGCCCGTCAGCCGGGAATGCATCCGTCATTTTCACAATCTTCAGTGCAAGAGGTAATGTAATAAGTGCAAGCAGTGCAAACCACGGCAGCATCTTCAAAGCAACAAAAATTATGAGTGAAAGATAAGCTCCGAGAACCATTACATAAAAAAGTTTAATGGACAGCTTCTCACCTATTAATATCGGTAAAGTCTTCACACCGAATTTTCCGTCGAATTTAATATCACGAATATTATTTGAATGAAGGATTGCATCTATCAGTAAACCTATCGGGATAGAGAACAGCAGCGGTAAATATGAAAACTGGTGAGTCTGCACGATGTATGCGCCGAGAGTCATTCCCAGTCCGAATGAAATAATCACCTGTAAATCACCGAGCGCTTTGTACTTCAGTGCAAGCGGCTTTGCTGTATAGAAAACAGCCGAGAGCAAACCGAATAAACTTAAATATAAAATCCAGGCACCTGCCTGAGTATAAAGATAGACACCAATCAAAAAAGCGAGCAGAAGTGAAATGAATGCACCGGTTTTCATTTGCTTAATGTTGACGAGACCCATAGAAATAACCATTGATCCTCCGTGCGGAATGCCAAGCTCTTTATCTTCTTTATCAATACCTTTTTCAAAATCAAAAATATCATTTACGAGATTCGTACCGACATGCACCAGAATGCATCCGGCGAGACATAAAAAAAAGTCGGGGAAATTAAATTTTAAACCCCGATTAAGGAGAACGGCAAGGACAGAACCGAACAGTACGGGAATAATAGACGCGGGAAAAGAATAAGCACGAGCGGCCATGAGCCAAAGCTTAATGCCTTTTGGGGAAGCAACAGAATTTTCTGACATAAATATATTTTAATTTTTAGTTATGTAAAATTACGCAATATAAGTTTTGAAATAAATATAAATAAATTAGATTTATAGTAATTTCCAAAAGTGGTAGTTTGCAACTGCTTTAATACTGGAGGCAGCTTAAGGCGATAAAAGTAATCAAAACAAATTTTCCTCCTTTGTTTTCGAGAGTGTCTCAAAATTCTTTCAAGGAGGGGGGTAGTGAATGTAGGCGCAGGCTTTAGCCTGCGGTAAATGTTGATCTATAATCTTAAATTCCATAATTATCTGTATTTCTCATTCGCGTTTTATTTAATAAATATAATTTTTATTTTATCGGCATTACTTTTACTGACAGGAAAACAAATTTGAATGATTGATGCCCCCATATTGTATCTCAAATTGCTGACGCTGCTCCGGGAATCCAAATTAAAATATAACTTATTTAAAATCATTTGTCGAAAAAAGTAAAAGATGTTAGAGAAGAACCTCTCGAAAAAAAACTATGGAAAGCTGCCGATAAGCTGCGGAAGAATATGGACGCAGCAGAATACAAACACATCGTATTAGGTCTGATCTTCTTAAAATATATTTCAGATGCTTTCGAAGAACAATATCAGAAACTGCTATCTGAACAATCCGAAGGTGCTGATCCCGAAGATAAAAATGAATATACAGCCGAGAAAGTTTTTTTTGTTCCGCAAATAGCAAGATGGAGTTATCTACAAGACAGAGCCAAACTTCCTACAATTGGTAAAGACATAGATGATTCTATGGATGCCATTGAAAAAGATAATATTTCTCTTAGAGGAGTTTTACCAAAAGTATTTGCACAGGAAAAATTAGATAAGCAGAATCTTGGAGGATTGGTTGACCTTGTAAGCACTGCTACGCTTGGAACAAAAGAAGCGCAAAGTAAAGACCTGCTCGGAAAAGTCTTTGAATATTTTCTCGGAGAGTTTGCATTGGCTGAAGGTAAGAAAGGCGGACAGTTCTATACTCCGGGAAGTGTAGTAAAGTTACTTGTAGAAATGCTTGAACCTTATGAGGGAAGAGTATTTGATCCGTGCTGCGGGTCCGGTGGGATGTTTGTACAGAGTGAAAAATTTATAAAACACCATCAGGATCATTATAAGAAGAATAATGGAAAAAAGCTTTTATTAAATCCGGCAGACTATATTTCTATTTACGGACAGGAGAGTAACCAAACTACCTGGCGGCTGGCAAAGATGAATCTCGCAATCCGCGGAATAGACAGCAGCAATGTAAAATGGAATAATGAAGGCTCGTTCCTTAATGATGCTCACAAAGATTTAAAGGCAGATTATATTATTGCTAATCCTCCATTCAATGACAGTGACTGGAGCGGTGAACTTCTCCGAGAAGACGCGAGATGGAATATCTCAGGACAAAAGTTAGTTCCGCCTCCGGCTAATGCAAACTATGCATGGATAATGCATTTCCTTTATCATCTCGCTCCGTCCGGTTTGGCGGGTTTTGTTTTATCAAAAGGTTCGCTAACAACAAAAACTAATAACGAAGGTGAAATCCGAAAAGCGCTGATAGAAAATGATCTCATAGACTGCATAGTAAACCTGCCGACAAAATTATTTCTTAATACACAGATACCTGCATGTTTATGGTTTATGCGAAGGAATAGAAAAAACCGCAAGGAACAGATTTTGTTTATTGACGCACGTAATCACGGATTCTTAGTCAATAGAAAGAATAGAGAATTATCGGACGATGACATTTCCCAAATAGCAAAGACTTATCATAACTGGAGAACAGGCGAAGGTGAATACAATGACATTCCGGGATTTTGTAAAAGTTCTACTACAGAAGAAGTAAAAAATCTTAATAATGTTCTCACACCCGGAAGGTATATTGGATTAGCCGATGATGAAGATGATTTTAATTTTGAAGAGAGATTTAATAATCTAAAAGCTGAATTGGAGAAGCAATTTGCTGAAGAAGATGAATTGAATAAGAAAATTACAGATAATCTGGCTAAGATTGAAATCCCGGAGGAAAGTAAACTTAAAATTGGCTAAGGTTACTTTAAGTGTACTTAAGTAAACTTAAATTTCGCTAAGTTTACTTTTAGCGTTTAAAGTAAACTTAGAATTATCTCCTTAAATTGTAAAACTAAAAATAGAACTAAAATTCACTCTATCAACTTTTTTAGATTACAAAGTTTCATAATATTTATTTATTTTTAAAAATGATCACTCAGGAACAGGCAGAATATTTAATTAGTCTTCCCAAGCACATAATTGAAGAAGAAAATGTTTTGGAGATTAAAAATTATTCTCCAGCTTTTCCGGTCAATGATATAATTTATATGGCTTCAAAAGAGGATAATGATTTTAACTTCTTCCTGGAGATATGGCAAAGTTCAAAGAATCAATTAAAATTAACTTTGCATTTTTAGGAGAATGAAACAAGCGTAGGATTACTTAGAGTTGATTTTAATGGAAGGCATAAGAATCCGGAAGAGATAAATAATTTCGTACCTGAATTGTTTAAGGCTTTTGCAGGAATGTGGATTGAAGAAAGTCATATACATTATTTCATAGAAGGATATAAACCTTTGGCTTGGGCAATACCAATTATTAAAGACGAATCTTTTTCAATTACAAATTTTAAAGACTATAATGATTTTGATGAAATATTAAAAGCATTTTATGAATAAAATTAATCTTATAACGAATTTAATTATCAACATTCAAATACAAATATCATGATATGGATCGATAAATATTTAGAAGAATATTATAAATTTTTAAAAGAGAAAACTATCGTTACGGAATTACCTGCCGGTGATTGGGTAGAAATAAGTACTCCATTTCCAGATGTATTCAATGATTCGATTGATATATATGCAAAGAGAAGTAACGGGAAAGTCATTCTTTCGGATGACGGTCATACATTAAAAAATCTTGAGCTCAGCGGAATTAAAATTTCACAATCAGCTAAGAGAAAAGAAATACTGGAAAGGATTTTGCTTAATTATGGAATCAGGTTAGATGATAAAAACGAATTGGTTACGGAAGCAACCGAAAATAATTTTCCTCAAAAAAAATTAAATCTTTTATCTG
>JBBRTN010000025.1:0-10973 GCA_038244395.1 Ignavibacteria bacterium | reverse complement strand
TCAGAGCAAAGGCGAGACACCGGAGATTTCCGAAGTCTAAACTGCACTAACACAAAGAATTACTCAGACTTCGGAAATCTTTCAGAGCAAAGGCGAGACACCGGAGATTTCCGAAGTCTAAGCTACACTAACTTAAAGCATTACTCAGACTTCGGAAATCTTGTGTGAAGCATAGTCTTGAGTGATGTGAATGCTTTACTAATTTCATTGCTAATCATTCGGGTAATTTTTATTTTTACATAAAACACATCTTGAATGGCAAAAGGGTTTAATGTTCTATTCGTTACCAGTGAAGTTTTCCCATATTCAAAAACTGGCGGTTTAGCAGACGTCTCAAATTCCCTTCCTCAAGCATTAAATTCCTTAGGTAATGATATCAGAATAATAACTCCTAAATACGGACAGCTTGATGAAAGAAGACTTCAGATACATGAGATCAAGCGGCTAAAGGAACTAAAGATTAATGTTAACGGAAAAGACACAAAGTTCAGCATAAAGTCTTCCTTCATTCACGGAAGAAATACGAAGGCTCAAATGTACCTGTTAGAGAGTCAGGATTATTTTAAGAATAAGGGAATTTATCAGAATTCAAATACCAAGAAAGATTTCCCGAATAACGACGAGAGATATTTATTTTTCTGCAAAGCAGTCATTGAAATTCTGGAGATTCTCCAGTGGAAACCGGATGTCATTCATTGCAATGACTGGCAGACAGGACTTATCCCGGCTTTCATAAAAACAATTTACAAAAACAATTCATACATCAGCGATATAAAAACGGTTTTTACAATTCATAATCTTGCTTACCAGGGAAATTTTCCTGTATCAACTTTTGCTAAGACAGGCTTGCCTGATTCAGTATTAACAGAAAAGGGCGGACTTCATTTTGGTCAATTCAGTTATTTAAAAACTGCATTAAATTATGCGGATAAAATTTCTACTGTCAGTGAGAAATATGCAGAAGAAATCCGTACCGATAAAAACTATGGCTGCGGATTAGAGGATGTCCTTAAGTCAAGAAAAAAAGATATGGTAGGTATACTTAACGGTATCGATTACTCCATATGGAATCCAGTCGTGGATAAACTTATCCCATACAGGTATACTCACCAGGAGATTCCTTTGAAGTATGAAAATAAGAGAGAGCTTCTGGAAAATTATAAGATTGAATATAATGAAGATATTCCTCTTATCGGAGTGATAAGCAGGCTGGTAGATCAGAAGGGTTTTGATTTAATCGAAAAGATAATGCCTCAGCTTATGAAGGAGGATGTTCAGCTTGTCATTCTCGGACTCGGTGAAGAGAAATATCACAAGTACTTAAAAAGCGTGGAGAAAAAATATAAGGACAAGCTTGCGGTTCACATAGGATTTGACGAAGCTCTGGCTCACCAGATCGAAGCTGCTGCAGATATGTTTCTGATGCCGTCTAAGTATGAACCATGCGGACTCAACCAGATGTACAGTCTGAGGTACGGGACAGTACCAATTGTCAGAAATACAGGAGGACTCTCCGACACAATTGTGGATTACAGGAAGCCAAACGGTAACGGATTTTTATTTGAAGAATATGATGCTAATGAATTGCTGAAGTCTATCAAAACAGCGCTTGACTTATACAAAGAAAAACCGAAATGGAACAAGCTTGTCAGACAGGGAATGTCACTTGATTTTTCCTGGAAGGTCTCTGCTGCAAAGTATATGAAATTGTATAAAAGCGTTGCTTCCTCCTAAGATATCTTGATGCAAAAGGCGATTTTTTTAGACAGGGACGGGACGATAAATGAAGAAGTCAATTACTTAAGAAAGATCAGTGATATAAAATTTTTTCCTGATACACCGGAAGCTCTTCAAAAATTCAAAGACTTAGGATTTATAAACATTATCATAACTAATCAATCAGGGATTGCAAGAGGATACCTTTCCGAAAGTGATTTAAAAAAAATTCATAAAAAATTCCGGAGTTTACTTGTTTCTGATCTCGATGGCGGGGAATTAATTAATGATATTTTTTACTCTCCGCACCATGTTTCGGGAATTATAGAAGAGTATAAGACTGACAGTGATGACAGGAAACCCAATACAGGCATGATCCGGAAGGCTCAGGAAAAATATGATATAAACCTGAAGGAATCATTTTTTATCGGAGACAGTTTCACTGATATGAAATGCGCTGAGAATGCAGGTCTAAAGAAAATTCTGGTGAAAACAGGATACGGAATAAATGATTATCAGAAATGCAAAGATGAGAACATTGACATTGATTATTATGCGGAGGATTTACTTGATGCATCAGGATTTGTAGAAAAATATTTTTTAAAAGATTAAAAGTTTTAATGAAAAAAATTTCAGGTTCGTTTATAAAAAGTCTGCCGGTAAAAATATTCCTTATATTATTCCCTTTATTTTATTTGCAAAGCTGTGAGAATAATCCTAATGACCTAGGGTTTATACTGCTCCCAAATGTAGATACTACAGGGGTGAAATATCTTGATTCCCAGGCGGATACGATGGCTATCACAGCCAACAATTACAAACAGTTTATCAATACATCCACATCCGGAAATATGCTGGTCGGATATTATCAGAGTTACCAGTCCAGGTCGTTATTAAAGTTCATAGATATCAGTCCGGCTTATGACAGCGTAACTGTCTTGTCGGCAATTTTAACTTTAAGAAACAGCGGTTACTATTTTAAAAACCAGACAGGGAATGTTTCTTTTGATCTGTACAATGTTAACACCAACTTTAATTATTCGACAGTTACTTTTGATTCGGTAAATTCCTCCAGTTTCGGAACAGTCTCACAGGGAAATTATTCAGGAATTCCGGGTGACACCGGGAAAATAAACATTGAGATTAACAATCAAACTGCAAAAGACTGGCTTGAGTATGCGGCTGATTCTAATTACGTAAATAAAAACTTCGGCATTGGCTTAATACCGAATATCAGCTCGAATACTATCAGGGGTTTTTATTCCAACAGCAACAACGTTGATGCAATCCCTTATGCGACAATTATTTTTACTAAGAATAATGTAGAAGATACGATAACCTTAATTACTTCGGAATATGTATCTCTTTCAGATGCTCCTTCAACGATAATTCCTGCCGATAATTTTCTGCTGCAAAACGGTATAGCTTACAGGAATATTTTGAATTTTGATCTGACAAAACTTCCGCATAATGTAATAATAAATAATGCCACTTTACTCTTTACTCTTGATAATGCAAACTCATTTCTATCCACCACCACGGATAAAAGAATTGTAATTGGCGCGGTTACCGACAGCCTAACAAAAACTGACAGTCTGTTTTTTGATGCAACGCTGCTGGATTCAATAACCTATACTGCAAACTTAACTGCGATTGTTCAGCGATGGAATATAGGTGCAGTACCAAATTTCGGAGTCACAATGAAAAACAGTTCTGAAAATCAGAACCTGGATAATTTTGGAATTTATTCGCCTTCATATCCTGACTTAACCAGGCAGCCCCGGTTAAAAATAAATTATACTGTAATTAATTAGCGATGAAAGTAAAATTATTAATAATATCTTTTGCAATATTTTTTTCCGGAGTCAAAGGATATTCACAGGAGTTAAATGCCGACGGCTCGCCTTACTCGATTTTCGGAATAGGTGATATCAGTTATTATACAAGTCCCCGTACTTATTCTATGGGAATTACCGGAATAGCTCTCTTCGGAAATTATCTTAACACGTTAAGTCCCGCCACATTGACGCAGCTTACATCCACTACAATTTCTTTGGACGGCAATTACGGATTTCTGAAATCCTCCGGCGGCGCAAAGCAGTCCCAGGTTTCGAACGGCAATTTTCTTGGATTTAATATTGGAATTCCGCTGGACAGAGGCAGAGGTTTCGTCATGGCACTGGGGTTTAATCCATATTCACTGGTTAATTACAGGATCAGACAAAACGGAATATCAGGCGGTCAGAATTATATACAAACATATGCCGGCAAGGGCGGATTGAGCAGGATTAACGCGGGTCTGAGCTATAACCTTCTTCAGAAAATAAGTATCGGTCTCGAATATAATTTCGGCTTCGGACAGATTAAAGATCAGAATTTTATTAATTTTAATAATACAGCATTTATAAATACCAACATAAAAAATGAATTCGATTTTCAGAAGTCATTTATAAAAGGCGGTGTAATTTTTGAAGTCGGGAAAATTTTCCAGAGTTTTACTTTAAGAAATATGTCACTTGGATTTGTATTTCAATCCGGGTTTAATCTCACAACTACGCAGGAGGGCATATACAGAAATTCTCTTGGCGAAGATACTGTGACATTGAATTCAGGCACTGTTGAAATTCCGGACAGTTACGGATTAGGTATTACGAATATCTTCGGGAATAAATATCTTTTGAGCGCAGATGTGCTGGTTCAGGATTGGAGCAAGTACAGATTTTTTGGAAAGCAAAGACCTGACTTTCAGAGGAGTTACAGAGCCGGTATAGGTATGGAGATATTGCCGAGCCAGAATCACAAATCATTCTGGAAGTCCCTTACATACAGGTTCGGTGGTTTTTATGATCTTGCTTTTTATCAGCTTAACGGTGAGAATATTAATACAGTCGGCATCAGAGCGGGATTAAATATACCATTGAGCACTTACAATTCGGTTGACATTGGAATGAATTACTCAGTAAAAGGCAAGCCTGTCAGCGGTCTGATCAAGGATGAATTTTTAAATTTCACTATCGGATTTAATTTTGGCGAGATCTGGTTCATCCGTCCTAAGGATGAAGATCAGTAAAAAACATGTTAAAATTTTAGTTTTTAGTTTTTAGTTTTTAGTTTTATGATTTGGATTTTAAAATATATTTGATTTAAAAAAATCTGTAAAATTAATTCAGCATAAAATATTGCAATGAATTCTTTAAAGCATAATTTAGAAGATTACGATCCGGATATTTTCGATGTAATAAAAAATGAAACACGGAGACAGGCTGAAAAGCTTGAGCTCATTGCATCTGAAAATTTTGTGTCATATGCTGTGATACAGTCGCTCGGCTCTACACTCACAAATAAATATGCAGAAGGTTACCCCGGGAAAAGATATTACGGCGGATGTGAGTTTGTTGATGTTGCCGAAAATCTGGCGCGTGACAGGGCGAAGAAACTATTCGGGGCGGAATATGCCAATGTGCAGCCGCATTCCGGAAGCCAGGCGAATATGGCTGTTTATTTTACATTAGTAAAACCGGGTGATAAGGTCATGGGAATGGACCTGTCTCACGGCGGGCATCTTACACACGGCTCTCCTGTAAATTTTTCGGGGCAGCTTTATAATTTTACTCAATACGGAATAAATCCGGAAACCGAATTGCTTGACTATGATTTGATTGAACAGGTTGCTTTAAAGGAAAAACCGAAAATGATCACAGTAGGCGCGAGTGCATATTCGCGCAACATTGATTATAAAAAATTCCGTGAAATCGCTGACAGAGTTGAAGCTTTTTTACTGGCTGACATTGCACATCCCGCAGGTCTTATTGCTAAAAAATTATTGAATGATCCCATTCCATATTGTCACGTAGTCACGACAACAACACATAAGACATTAAGAGGACCAAGAGGTGGAATGATATTAATAGGAAAAGATTTTGAGAATCCGTTTGGAAAGGTCGCTCCGAAATCAGGAAGAATAAAGATGATGAGCGAGCTTATTGATTCTATGGTAATGCCGGGAATACAGGGCGGACCATTGATGCATGTCATAGCGGCAAAGGCAGTTGCATTCAAAGAAGCACTTGAGGACAATTTTCTGGAGTATTCAAAGCAGGTGATTAAAAATGCTCAGGCATTTGCAGATAAATTAATTTCGCTTGACTACAAAGTTATTTCAGGAGGAACGGATAATCATTTACTGCTGGTTGATTTGAGGAATAAAAATATTTCAGGCAAAGCGGCACAGGAGACTCTCGATGAAGCAGGAATTACCTGCAATAAAAATGCAGTGCCCTTTGACGATAAGAGCCCGCTGATTACAAGCGGAATAAGAATCGGAACTCCCGCATTGACCACACGCGGAATGAAAGAAGCTGAAATGGAAACCATAGCAGGCATGATTGACAGGATTATTTTAAACCCTAAAGATGAAAAATTAAAGAAAGATGTCAGCGAAGAAATTAAAGAGCTCACTTCGAAATTCAGGCTATATGAAGATTTGAAAATAGGATAACAGAATTCTCTTTTATGAATTATGATTACAGATCAGCAGGAAAGCAAAGAAGAAGAGGATAGCGAAGAAGGCGAGATGACGTTTCTCGAGCATCTCGAAGAATTCCGGTGGAGAATAATAAAATCTGCTATAGGCGTAATTATTGGAGCTGTAATAGTTGGGATATTTATTAACTGGATAATGGATAACGTATTGCTGTTGCCCGCCTTGAAGACTAACCCGCCTTTAAAACTTCAGAACATAAAACCCTTCGGACAATTCACTTTGTATATGGAAGTGATACTTATCGGAGGTGTAATTGCAAGCATACCGAATATTATATATCAATTCTGGAAATTCATTGAGCCGGCACTGAAGCCGGGTGAAAGCAAGTACATAAGGAGCATTGTAATTTTTTCGAGTATATGTTTTCTTTCGGGAATTGCTTTTGCATATTTTGTAATATTACCAAGCGCTCTGGAATTTTTTGCAAACTTCGGTTCATCCATAATAAATAACATAATAGCGATTGATGAATATTTTAGTTTTATAATTTCCACGATGCTTGCTGCGGGAGTAGTATTCGAGCTTCCTATGGTTTCATTTTTCCTCTCGAAGATTGGAATTTTAAAACCGCAGTTCATGAGAAAATACAGGAAGCATTCGATTGTAATAATTTTACTGGTTGCGGGTATTCTTACTCCAAGCCCGGATATTACAAGTCAGATCCTGCTTGCCGTACCTCTTATAATTTTATATGAAATCAGCATACTGATTTCAAAATATTCACAGAAAAAACCCCCTGAAGAGAAAATGGATGAAGGTTTGACTTAGGGAAGAAATTTAATTCAATGCCGGTATTTATATTTAGTTAAGAAGAATGAGAATGTTTATACAAAATAATATTTACAAATCTTGCAGCATAAACTGAAAAACAAAGTTTGAATTTAAAAAAAATATCCGAACCGGTTACATATGAACTGAAAGAGTTTGAAAACCAATTTTCAAGTGTACTCAAGTCAAAGGTTGCATTAATTGACCTCATAACAAAATACATACTGAAGCAAAAAGGCAAGAAGATAAGACCTATACTTGTTTTGCTGTCGGCAAAGCTATGCGGGGATATCAACAGCCGAACATACATAGCCGCAAATCTTGTCGAGCTTCTTCATACCGCCACATTAATCCATGATGATGTAGTTGATGATGCAAAAACCAGGAGAGGACTTGCATCCATAAATGCAGTCTGGAAAAATAAAGCATCTGTATTAATAGGTGATTATTTATTATCAAAAGGACTGCTGATCTCACTGGAGAATAATGAATATGATTTTCTTCAGCTGACTTCAGAAGCTGTGAGACGTATGAGTGAAGGTGAGCTCCTTCAGATACAGAAAGCAAGGAACTTCGATGCAAGCGAGGAAACATATTTCAAAGTCATATCAGACAAGACTGCATCATTAATAAAAACCTGCTGTAAACTCGGCGCGCTGAGTACTGCAAAGGAAAAATCAAGCGTAGAGAAACTCGGTATTTTCGGAGAGAATATCGGGATTTCATTTCAGCTGAAGGACGATATACTTGATTATACCGGCAGGAAAAAATTACTCGGCAAAACTCCCGGTAATGATCTCAAAGAAAAAAGTTTACTCTTCCGCTGATAGTGTCACTTCGAAATGCCCCGAAGAAAAAGTCTGCTGAGATAATGAAACTTATTAAAAGCGACAGGACAAAGAAATTTGATGAAGTTTTTGAATTCGTAATCGAAAACGGAGGCGTGGAGTATACAGTCGAAAAGATGAAAGAATATTCAGCAGTTGCAAAAGATTCTTTAAAGGATTTTAAGGGCAGCCCTGTAAAAGATTCGATGATGGAGTTTGTGGATTTTGTAAGCGCCAGAGAATCTTAAAGATTTTTTTTTTCAATCGGGAAATTGCAGGAATCGGATAAATATTTTTGAACCGGTTGAAATTAATGAAATTACCTTAGTCAGATTAATTCATTTCGCATTTTCTTTCATTTACATATCTTGACAAGTCCACAAAGTATATTAAATTAAATGGAAATTTTTTCGGAGCCATCAACATACGTAAGCCTTATTACTCTTACCTTTCTCGAAATTGTTCTTGGTATTGACAACATTATTTTTATTTCAATACTTACGGGAAAGCTTCCGGCTGAAGAAGGAGAAAGAGCCAGGGTTACAGGACTTAGCATAGCGCTTTTTTTCAGAATCGGATTACTCCTTGGAATATCATACCTGGCAAATCTTACACAGCCATTAATTTCAGTACTTGGACTTTCATTTTCCGGGAGAGATTTAATTTTACTCGGGGGAGGACTTTTCCTTTTAATAAAAAGTGTACTTGAAATTCATGACAAGCTTGAAGGAGATGAAAACGAACACGATACTAAAGTAAAACCAAAATTCTGGAATCTGATTATTCAGATAATAATCTTAGATCTTGTATTTTCACTGGATTCAGTTATTACCGCAGTCGGACTGGTTAAACATGTTGAGATAATGATAATCGCAATCGTAATATCAATGATCATTATGATTTTATTTGCCGGAAAGGTCAGTAAATTTATTAATAAACATCCTACTATAAAAATGCTTGCACTTTCATTCCTGCTGATGATAGGTTTGCTGCTGGTAGTTGAGGCTTTCCATGTTGACGTACCCAAAGGTTACGTTTACTTTGCAATGGCGTTTTCTTTTCTTGTGGAGATGCTTAATACAAAAATGAGAAAAAAAAGAAAAATTTCTTAGACCGTCGCCGCCTTTATTATCATCATATCAAAGGAATATTCTTTACGAAGGAAATTGATTTTCCCTTTTTATTTTTGCACTTAATTACGTTATATTAATAAAGGATTATTTGTATTAAATTTGTAAAGAAATTATAAATTAAATTGTCAAAGTTAGAATTATAATTTTACTTTTTATAACGAATCAAATCAAAAAATCTTATGTACGGTGGCGGATATATTTTTGAAGAAATAAAAAACGGACAGTCAGAAACCGAAGACCTGAAGAAATTAGAAAACTTCGAAGTGAGAATAGCTGCAGGGGAGAAGGTAGAGCCAACTGACTGGATGCCTGCTGAATACAGAAAGCAGCTTATCAGGATGATCGAACAGCATGCACACTCTGAAATAATCGGAGCATTGCCTGAAGGCACATGGATAACACGTGCGCCGGGCTTCAGGAGAAAGCTTGCTTTAATGGCGAAAGTACAGGATGAAGTCGGACATGCCCAGCTTCTCTACAGTGCAGCGGAAACATTGGGTAAACCGCGTGAAGATATGATAAATGATCTAATTACAGGCAAGTCTAAATACTCAAATGTTTTTAATTATCCTGCGGAAACCTGGGCCGACACTGCTGTAATTGCGTGGCTGATAGATGCGGGCGCAATTATAAATCAGGTTGCAAATTCCAAAGGTTCATATGGACCGTACTGCAGAGCGCTCGAAAGAATTTGCCTTGAAGAATCTTTTCACCTAAAATACGGACATGACAATGTAGTATTTCTTGCTACGGGAACGCCGAAGCAGAGAGAGATGGTACAGGAAGCATTGATCAGATGGTGGCCGCCGATAATGCATTTCTTCGGACCATCGGATAAAATCTCCGTCCATACTGAAACGCTGATGAGATGGAAAGTAAAGATGGCATCTAACGATGACATGAGACAAAAATTTCTCGACATGTACGTTCCCAAAATATGGGACCTTGGGCTTAAAATTCCGGACACAAAATTAAAAAAGAGTGAAGAGACCGGAAAATGGGAATACACTGAGCCGGACTGGGCTGAATTTAAAAGAGTCATAAATGGCGACGGACCCTGCAACAAAGAGCGGCTCGCAGTGAGAAGAAGAGCCGAGGAAAAAGGCGAATGGGTAAGAAGAGCATTGCAGAGAAATGAAGAGAAATATACAGTACCGTTATCTTAAAATTAATAAAGATCAATGATTGTATTCATATCAAATTTGCCGGGAGGCATTCAGACCTTATACAAAATTAGAAATTGAAATATTAAATTAATGTCCATCAAATCATTAGACCCGAGAGTAACCAGAGAAAATCTTCCCGACCAGCCCGATACTAATCCGATAAAAGACCTTATAAACTGGCAAACATACGAAGTCTTTCACCAGGCAAAGAAGGGTGACCATCATGCTCACGTGGGTTCGATTCATGCGCCAAATCCGGAAATGGCTGTCATACTTGCAAAGGAGCAGTTCGCCCGCCGATATAAGTGCGTTAACATCTGGGTTGTAAAAACCACAGACGTGTACTCGACAGGATACGACGATGAAGATATTTTTGAAACCAATCCGGAAAAAATGTACAGGGAGGCAGGCGGCTACAAAGTAATGGACAAAATAAATAAATACAAATCTTTAAAATAAAAATATTAAAGAAGAGTGAATGAATTCAGCGACATACAAACCACAGCGATAAAAGATCTTCTCTATAGAATGGCCGATGATGTTCTCATACTCGGTCACCGCAATTCAGAGTGGACTGCACTCGGACCCATACTCGAAGAAGACATTGCATTTTCTTCAATGGCTCAGGATAAGGTAGGACACGCATTCGCGCTGTACCAGATACTGAATTCAATTGGGGAGGCAGACCCGGACAAAATTGCATTCACCAGAAAAGCTAAAGATTTTAAATGCTGTCATTTGGTTGAATACCCGATAGGAGATTATAACTTTAGTCTGATGAGGCATTTTTTATTTGATGCATCGCAGGCACGCAGGTTTG
>JBBRTN010000024.1:0-11094 GCA_038244395.1 Ignavibacteria bacterium | reverse complement strand
ATGCCACTTGTTCTGATTTTCCGGTCTCGTTGCAAATTTTGTAATCCGGTTTGTTTTCTTTATCGCTGATTTCATATTATTTTTTAGATAGTCTTTAAAATACCATTTATATCAAAAATAATCAATGATAAGAATGATATTTTTCTGAGAATCATCCAGTCGTATTCAAAAGAAATTTATTGATACCAATTTCAATTGAAGCTGGAATAGAAATTAATTTTTTAATTCAATCTTTAAAAACACCCTGCCCGGGATATCTGAATTTATAATTAAAGGGGACTTTCTTTACGAAGCATATATTTTACTAGTCTAATCTAAAACAATATTATCAATCTTATTACTATTATCAATATCGCCATCGGCTTTTTCTTCCTCTACTTCAGTTGCCTTTTTGCTCGAGAGGTAAGAATAGATTGCGGGCACTATGAATAATGTTAAAAAACCTGAAAAGAATAATCCTCCGACTACGGCTATGCCAAGCGATATCCTGCTGCCGGCGCCCAATCCAAGTGCAATAGGAAGAATGCCCAGTATAGTAGCCATCGTTGTCATCAGTATCGGTCTGAATCTTTGGACAGCAGATTCCTTAACAGCATCCACTCTGTCAAGACCTTCCGCCTTTTTCTGATTTGCAAATTCAACTATAAGGATCGCGTTCTTGGTGACAAGCCCTACAAGCATGATTATTCCAATCTGGCTGAAAATATTTATGGTCATATTAAAGTACCATAACGACAGCAAAGCTCCTGCGAGCGCAAGAGGAACGGTTAGTATGATAATAAACGGGTCAACAAAACTTTCAAACTGTGCTGACAAAACCAGATATATAATTACTATAGCGAAAATAAATACATACAATAAGCTGGATGAACTTTCTTCAAAATCTCTGGACTGTCCCGTGAATGCTGTAGAAAAACTTTCATCAAGAACTCTTCCTGCTATTTCTTTCATAGCTGTGTTTCCGTCTCCGAGAGTATATCCCGGTTTTAAACCGGCAGAAATTGTCGCAGAAACATTCCTGTTATATCTGAATCTTGAGGTAGGAACCGCTTGTTCATCAAGCTTAACAAGACTTTCAAGCTGTATCATTTCACCTTTTGTATTTTTTACGAATAAAGATTTTAAATCCGCGGGCTTATTTCTGTTTTCCCTGTCAAGTTGTCCGATTATTTCATATTGCTTTCCATCCATCAAAAAATATCCCATTTGACCGCCGCCGAAAGCAATCTGTAAAGTCTTGCCGATATCATCTACTGAGACTTCAAGTTCCGCAGCTTTTTCCCTGTCTATTGTAAGTGAGATTTCGGGTTTATTTATTTTTAAATTTACATCTACAAACTGCAGACGTGGATCTTTATTTGCTTCATCAATAAAATTGGGAAGTACTTCAATTAATTTATCATAGTTTTGAGCAAGAATGACAAACTGCACAGGCTGTCCTCCGAATCTCGCACCGATAGTAGGCGGCTGGGATATCGTGGCTGTTACACCTGTAAACTGGGAAAGCACTTTGGAAAGTTGTTTATATATTTCATCCGCAGACCGGGCTCTGTCTTCAGGTTCAGTAAGATAAATACTTACAGTACCGCTGTTTACCGCCGCTCCGCCGCCACCGCCAGCAATTATTTCCATTGGAAAATGCGCTTCAGGAATTGAGTCAATTACATATTGTCCAATTCCCCTGATATACTTTTGAGTAAAGCCAAAAGACGATCCTTCGGGTGCAGTAACAGAGATTCTTAAGTTGGATCTGTCTTCAACAGGCGCCAGTTCGGTCTTCAGTTTACTTCCTAACCAGAATATTATGCCGAATATTAAAATCATAATTACAATACTAATCCACCTTACATTCATAAAACGATTCAGGGTATTCCTGTATCCTTTAATTAATCTTATAAAAAAAGGCTCCGTCAGTTTATAAAACCTGCTAGGCTCATGATGCTTTAATAATCTTGAGCTGAGCATGGGACTGAGAGTCAACGCGACAAAAGCAGATATAAGAACAGAGCCGGCTATCACAACTGCAAATTCTCTGAACAGCCTTCCCGTCAATCCCTGTAAAAACATTATAGGGACAAAAACAGCGGCAAGCGCAATGGTCGTAGAAATAACAGCAAAGAAAATTTCTTTTGAGCCTTTATATGCCGCCTGTATCGGCGTCATACCCTCTTCGATCTTTGAATATATATTTTCAAGAACGACAATCGCATCATCGCATACCAGTCCAATGGCGAGTATAATCCCGAATAAAGTAAGAACATTGATTGAAAATCCGGCCAGATCCATCAGAAAAAATGTAGCAATAATTGATACGGGTATGGCAATAACGGGAATGAATGTTGATCTCCAGTCTCTTAAGAACAAATATATAATTAGCACTACCAGACCGAACGCAATAAAAATAGTCTCCTCTACTTCATTCACGGTCTTTCTTACAAAAGTCGAAAAATCAAAAATGACGTCTGCCGTCATTCCCTCGGGAAGTTCTTTTTTTATTTCTTCAAATCTTTTTTTAAATTCATCTGATATCTGGAGAACATTTGCTCCCGGCTGCGGCAGCACTGCCAGAACGACTCCATTGACACCCCTCCCTTTAACATCCGTTCTGTCATTTTCAGGACCGTATTCCGCAAATCCCACATCACTCAATCTTACAATGCTCCCGTTCTCCTGCTTTAATATTAATTTATTAAATTCATCGGGAGTGGATAATTTTCCATAAGTCTTAATTGTTAATTCCGTGTTGTCTCCTTCTATTCTTCCGGATGGTAATTCGAGATTTTCTTTTTTTAGTACATTGTCAATATCGGAAGGAGTTATTTTATAAGAGTTCAACTTGTCCGGATCCAGTCTTAATCTCATTGAATATTTTTTCTCCCCGTAAAGTGAAGTAGCGCTTATACCTTTTATGGTCTGAACTTTGTCAGCAATCTTATTGGATGTAAATGCATTTACGTCGAGTATGCTCTGAGAAGAGCTGCTTACAAATACTATAATAATCGGCACTGCGTCGGCATCCGCTTTTGCAACGACTGGAGCAAGTACGTCTGTTGGCAATTGCTTCAGTACTCTTGAAACCCTGTCCCTGACATCATTTGCAGCCGCATCAATATCTTTGTCAAGATCAAATTCAACCGAGATCTGACTTTGCTGCTCACGGCTTGTGCTCGACATTATCCTTATCCCGTCTATGCCGTTAATCGATTGTTCGAGCGGCTCTGTAATCTGAGCTTCGATAACATCAGAGTTTGCTCCGGGATAAGTGGTCGTAACTGTTATGACCGGAGGATCAATATTCGGATATTCCCTGACTTCAAGATTCAGAAATCCGACAACTCCGAAAAGCACGAGTATAATTGAAATTACTATTGATAAGACCGGCCTTTTTATGCAAACTGATGATAAACTCATTACCGTTATTTTATATTTACTATCTTAACTCTTGATTCTGGCTTCAGCCGCAGTATGTTTGTCGTAATCACCGTATCACCGGCAACAAGATTAGAAGTTATCTGAACATCCTTATCCGTTCTCTGTCCCATCTCCACATCCTTAAGTTTCGCGACCCCTGACTGATAAACAAAAACACTCTGACCTTTAAGATTAGGTACAACAGACTCTGAAGGTACCATCAATGCATTATTAATATCGTCCAGTTTTAATTTTACTTTTACAAATGAACCTGGCAAAAGTTTATTTCCCCTGTTGTTTGCAGAAGCCCTGAGTATTATGCTTCGCGTGTCTTCATTGAGCTTAGGGTCATATGAAATTACATTACCGGTAAAATCCTCATCATATCCTTCAACTCTGAAAACTATATCCTGTCCCGGACTGAACATGCTGATGTATTTTTCCTGTATAGAAAAATCAAGTTTTACCCTGCTTATGTCCTGAATGGTTGTCAATACCATTGTATTATTAACAAGGCTTCCGATGCTTACATTTCTGAATCCCGCTATTCCTGAAAACGGCGCCACTATGTTTGTCTTGTCCAGTGTAATTTCTAAAATTTCAATATCCGCTTTGAGCTTGTCGAGAGTGTTTCTTCGGGTATCAAAATCATCCTGAGTCAGCAATCCTTTATCCAGAAGCTGCTGATCCCTGTTCTGCTGCTTTGTATAAAACTGCTCATCAAGGTCAAGCTTATTAATACTTGCCAGAATGTCCGAGTCATCAAGCTTAAATAAAACTTTACCTTTTGGAACGAACGCGCCTTCTTTAAAATATATTCCCTTGATCTTCCGTGTCAATTCACTCTTAATCTCTACTTGTTCATTCGCTATGATTGTTCCGACGGTTGATACTTCATTTTCAAGGTCGGCAGATTTTACAATGTATGCATCCACAGGAATTTCCTGCTGCGAGTTCTGATTTGCTGCAGAGCTCGGCTGTTTGCTCTTTTCCGATAAAAGCTTCGGCACTATCAGCAATGCAGCCACAACCAATAAAATTAAAACTACTGAGATGTTTCTTATGGATTTATTCAAATCGTTGTGAGATTACTTCGCGGAAATATAAGGATAATGTTATGTTTTAAAAAATGATTAATAACCACATACATTGTATACAATGTATGTGGTTATTCAAATACTCATGGAGACACTTCAGAGATGCAATTCGTTTAATGGATTAAAAGAAATATTAACTCTTAAGGCTTGCCAAAATGTTTATTGTAAGCGCAACAATGATTGTATTGAATACAAATGAAATTAAGGCGTGCATCAATACAAAACGCCTTAGCCTGCGGGAAGTGATGCTGACATCCGAAACCTGAAACGTCATCCCGATAACAAACGAGAAGTATGCAAAGTCAATGTAATCCGGTTCCTTTTCGTCTGGAAAACAAAGTCCGCCCGGGTTAGCATCGCTTTTCTCATCCATGCGTTCGTAATATAAATGAGCGTACCTGGTTGTAAAGATTGTATGCAGGAGAAGCCAGGAAAAACCCACTCCGAGCAGCGAAACTATTGAACGTAATTCCTTATTGATGAAATTTAAATCATTATAAAATAAAACTACCAGTATTCCAAATAAGCTGAAACATACCGTTACAAGTATCATCGTAAAAATTACAGGGAGATTCTCATCCTGATTCTTTGCAAGCAAATGAAGACTGTCTCTCGAAGTAGTGAAAAATATTATCCAGCTCAGGAGAATCGTTATTAGACAAAAGAAATCCCAGCCAAACATTATGCAAGTTATTAGTTCTAATTTAAACAGGAATAAAATTATGAAAAAGCACAATGAAATGACAAGACAAAACATCAGTTTTTGTCCTCCGCTCAAGTGGTTGAGTATTGAAGTTTTTTTACTTTTATTGTTCACGTCTGGATATTTTTTTTGGGATCAGTTTTTCTAAATTATTCATCTGATGTGTTTGGCAGGTTTACTGATTTATAGATTTGATTTCAAAAATAAGCAAACTCATTTTAAAATTCCTTAGGCTTAAATTAAAAAATAAATTTTAAAAATCGTTAACGATTAACCCAATTGTCAAAACAGTAACGGGTTGAATTTGCAATTAAACTAATTAAACTAAGAGACCTACTTTACAGGGACAAGCCTTCCGAAATTAAAAGTAACTCCTGCATAGAACTGAAAATATGAAATATTCCGAGCGCTTTGATTTGCGTATGAATTATCATTTAACGGGATCTGCTGTGAGGTCACATCAGATTCATAATCTCCTTTTGCAAAAAGATTTGCAAGATTATATTTGATTCCAAAGACTCCGCCGAATAAATTATTAAATGTAATATCTGCTCCGCCTCCGACCTGTATGCCGAATCTTGTCTCCGCTTTGAGCTGTGATCTGGGAAAATTGCTGGTCGGGTTAGTCTGGAAAGAACCGCTGAAAAAATTTGCCGTGAAATCAAGTCCTGCAAAGGGACTGAAAGTTTCCTTAGGCTTAAAACTGTACTGCGCGCCAAATGAAAGATTCAGTATGGCAACCTTCGGGATGAATTCATATGAAGCTGTTACCGTAGTACCGCTGCCCGAAGTGTTTGCAGGAGGAACCTGCTCAATGTTTCCCCAGTTTTTAAATCCATTGTAATTCAAATCCAATACTAAATTTATATTCCTGGATTTATTAACCGCATATTTTCCGGTTACCCCGATGTTATAGCCGTTCCTCATCAGGTAAGGCCATGCTTCAGGAACAGTGTCGTTGGATGCGATGCCGTTCTTAAAATCTCCCACAGGTAATGAAAATCCTGCGGTTACAGAAAAAATGAATCTTGGCTGTGAGAATGATACATTAATTTGTGAGAAGGTCAAAAATAAGACCGTCAATAAATACAGGTAAATTTTTTTCATTAAGTCTGTTCTGTATTAGTTATGAATTATAAATTTTAAAAAAGTTTAAAGTAATAAATTTATTGTCACTTTATTTTTATTTCAGCTTTCCCGTTTCTCACAAAAATATTTAATCTGGCATTAAATAAAAACTTTAATATTACGGCAACTTTCAGTTTAATCAAATCCTGTCAAATTGTCTGAATTTATTTTGAACGCGAGTGACTGAATTTTGAAAAACTCTTTTAATTTTACTTAGATATTAAAATCAAATTAACATATTTTGCACGGAGTTTATATTAGTTTATATATTATATTATTTAGTTTTTGAAAATTATTATAATCGGAACAGCATATCCTATGAGAGGCGCTATGGCGCAGCTTAACGGCATTCTGGCAAATTATCTTTCCGAAAGACATGATGTTGAAATTTTTTCATTCAAGAGGCAGTATCCCAAGCTTTTATTTCCCGGAAAAACACAGGAAGACTCGAGCGGTGCTGATATAATAAAAAAAGATATACCAAACCACGCTCTTATAGATTCCATTAATCCGGTTAACTGGCATTATTCCGCTAAGGAAATTTTAAGAAGCAAGCCGGATGTTTTAATACTTAGATTCTGGATTCCCTTTTTCGCACCCGTCTTTTATTATATCTGCAGATATGTAAAGAAAAGAACCGGAGCGAAAGTGTTATTTATCTGTGATAATGTAATCCCACACGAAAAGAGACCCGGTGATAATTTTCTCACTAAGCTGATATTCAAAGCGGGAGATTTTTTTATTGTTCACTCAAAAAGTGTCGAAGAGGATTTAAAGAAATTTGCCGGAGGAAAACCATATAAATTTTCTCCTCATCCTGTTTATAATATTTTCGGAGCAAGCGTATCAAAGAGTGAAGCTAAAGAATTTATTTTTAAAGAATACAAGACTGACCTAAGGAGCGAAAAAGTAATTTTATTCTTCGGATATATCAGAAAATATAAAGGGCTAGGTTTTCTCATAGATGCAATGCCGGAAATATTAAAGAAGGTCAAACTAAAGCTGCTCATAGTCGGTGAATTTTATGAAGATGAACAGAGCATCCGTACCCGTATCAAAAATCTTAATCTGGAAAATAATATATTCATCATTTCGGATTACGTTCCTAATGAAGCCGTAAAATATTTCTTCTGTGCTTCGGATGTTCTTGTCCTTCCCTATCTGGATGCGACTCAAAGCGGCATCTCGCAGATTGCACTGTTTTATGATAAGCCGGTAATTGCTACGAATGTGGGAGGGCTTTCTGAAGTTGTAAAGAACAATGAGACCGGTTTCATTGTCGAGCCTCAAAACTCCGCGGCACTCGCAGATGCTTTGATAAAATATTACAGCGGAAATTACGAAAAGGATTTCTCTGAAAATGTAAAAGAGGAAAAGAAAAAATATTCGTGGGAGAGCTTCATTAAGGATATCGAAGAATTAACGGGTATGTCAGCTAAAAAGGAAAATACATAAGTTTTTTAAATATCTATTTCAATTTTCAATTTCAATATAAGTAATATAATTAATATAAGTATGGAGTATGATCCGGTAAAAAATGTTTTTGCAGATGCAGTCTCTGATAACTCTTTTTTAAGAAAGATTTTTTATTGGCTGCTTGACCTGATGTTCCTTCGGTCGTGGCATGTAAGAAAAAAAATACGCTCACTTTACCCTGAAAATACGAAGATGGAGATTTTCGATGCAGGCATGGGCTTCGGTCAGTATACTTATTTTATGACGAAGAGATTTTCTAAATCTAAGATACTTGCAGTGGATGTAAAAGAGGAACAGGTGACGGATTGCAGAAAGTTTTTTTCAAAGTGCGGTTATAACAATGTACATTTTGAAATTGCCGATCTGACAAAAATAGAATTCAGCAACGAATTTGATTTCATACTCTGCGTTGATGTGATGGAGCACATAGCGGAAGACGAACTTGTCTTCAGGAATTTTTCGAATGCATTAAAGAAGGGCGGGAAACTGCTTGTCAATACTCCATCCAATCTTGGCGGAAGCGATACAAACGAAGATGATGACCAAAGCTTTATCGGGGAACATGCAAGGATCGGATATTCAAAAGAAGACATTACAGAAAAAATGAAGAGGGCGGGACTTGATGTCGAAAGTTTTAGCTACACCTACGGGAAATTCGGTACGGTCTCATGGAGATTCGGAATTAAATATCCTATGCTGATGGCGGGAGCATCGAGATTTTTCATATTGCTTCTGCCTTTTTATTATTTATTCACGCTATGGTTTGTATTAATACTGATGTGGCTTGATGTGCATACTGAAAATAAAGAAGGCACGGGAGTCCTGGTCGTTGCAGTGAAAAAATAAAATGCAGTGCGTCCTTTTATCAAATTGTCAAATTATTAAATTATTAAATTATTAAATTACAAAGCGCAAAGCATAATTTATGTATACACCGGAACATTTTAAAATAAAAGACAGCAAAGAAATTTTTGATTTCATTGAATTGAACAGCTTTGCAATCTTAATCTCCGGCAGCACTGGAAGGCTCACTGCAACTCACATCCCTGTCTTATTAAGAAGGAATGATGGTGAAAAGGGTTTTCTTTACGGACATATTGCAAAAGCAAATCCGCAATGGAAGAATATTAATATTAATAGCAATATAGATGAAGAGGTTCTCGTAATTTTTCCCGGAGCGCATAAATATATTTCACCTGAATGGTATGAAGATACAAAAATAAATCAGGCAGTACCTACATGGAATTATATTTCTGTTCATGCATACGGCAAAATAAAAATTCTCGAAAGCAAAGAAGATAAAACAGAAGTTATAAAAGAAGTTGTAAAATATTTCGAGGGTGATGAAAGCTCATACAAGACAGATGATTTAAAGCAGAGTTATTTCGACAGCCTTTTAAACGGCATCATTGCATTTAAGATTGAGATAACGGAGCTGCAGGGAAAGCATAAGATTTCACAAAACCATACTGAAGAAAGACAGCAGAGTGTGATAAATCAACTTGAAAAAATCGGAGATGAAGATTCACGGGATATAGCAGAGCGTATGAAAAATAACCTTAAGGAAAAAAATGGATAATATATCCGGACTTACCATAGTGATCCCGTGCTATAACGAAGAAGAATCACTGCCCGTAGTTCTTCCGGAGATTCTGAAGTATGCGGAGGAAAATAACCGGAAAATAATTTTAGTAAACGACGGCTCCAGTGATTCCACCGGTAAGATCCTGGAGAAATTCAAATCCGGTAATTTCAAAGTCATCACTCATAAAATAAACAAAGGATACGGCGGAGCTTTGAAGACGGCAATAAAAAATGTTGAAACAGAATATTTGGTTTCTATAGATTCGGACGGGCAGCATTATCTCGGTGACATTGATATTTTATTTAAAAAAATGAAAGATGAAAATGCCGATATGGTTATAGGGAGCAGGAGGGAAATTAAGTCAGATGATGTTTACCGTTCATCCGGCAAATGGATAATAAGAAAAATTTCCGCAATGCTTGTAAAGACAAATGTGTATGACATTAATTCCGGTATGAAAATTTGCAGAACAGAAACGGCAAAGCAGTATCTGAATCTGATGCCCGACTCGATGGCATTTAGTGAAATAATGACTTTGATATTTTCCGCACAGAATAATCTTGTCATCGAAGAGCCGATAAGATTAAAGGACAGAGCTGCAGGAAAAAGCACAATAGGACTGAACACAGCCTTTGACACTGTCATGGAGATCCTGAATATAGTAATGCTTTTCAATCCGATAAAAATATTTTTGCCTTTGTCTTTGATTTTTATTGTGCTTGGGATTCTGTGGGGACTGCCTATAATATTCGCCGGAAGAGGTGTCAGTGTTGGAGCGGCATTGCTTATTATTATGGGAGTGATGACTTTCCTTCTCGGGCTGATTGCTGAACAGCTGTCATTACTCAGGAAAAAAAGTTAATCAAAATAATTCAGAATTTGAATTTATCCGGAAAAGAAAAATATTATCTGTATTCAATTCTTCTTGTCACGTTTCTTTTAAAAATAATACTCGCCTTTTTACTGCCGTCTGAAATAAAATCCGACAGCATCACTTACCATAATCTTGCGCTGTCAGTTTTGTCAGGAGAATATTCCCTCGGCGGGAAGCCCACTGCTTTTGTTGTATGCGGCTATCCGCTTTTTTTATCGGCAGTTTACTCGGTGTTTGGAGACGGACAGTTTTATGTGAAATTAATTCAATCCGTAATTGAGATTTTTACCTGCTTCATTTTTTTTAAGATAAGCCTGAAATTTTTTAATTCAAAATACTCGCTTGTATCTCTTGCGCTGTTTGCATTTTTACCGTCTAACATACTTTTCAGCCAGACTATATTAACCGAATCCCTTTTTGGTTTTTTTGCAATGCTGGTCTTATATTTATGCCTTAGTGAAAATTTTAACAAAAGAATTTTCCTTCTTGGAATTTTTTTCGGCTGTGCAATTATGATAAGGTCATCCCTAACATTTGCAGTTTTACTTGTACCAATGTATTTGTTTTTTGAAAGAAGAAACCTGTTTGATAACAGTCAGCTGCAGAATTTCATAAAATTTTCCGTTATTTTTTTCGCCGGTTTATTTTTAATTTTATCTCCGTGGATAATCAGAAACAAAGTCACAATGAATTCTTTTACACTTGCCACGCAGGGCGGAAGCACTTTATGGGAAGGTAATAATCCCTTAGCTACAGGCACATGGAATAAACAGATGGTAGAAGGCAATAGTTTGTTTGAAGATGAAGGCAAGGATGAGAT
>JBBRTN010000023.1:0-11323 GCA_038244395.1 Ignavibacteria bacterium | reverse complement strand
CAGTCTTTAGTCGAAAAATTTAAATTGCTGACTTACACTATCGGGACAGGTTATTATTTTAAAGCTTATACCTCATATTCTGAAGACTCAAATCATACTAACGATACATTGAATCAGTATTCAATAAATCTTCCCGGATATCAGCGAACTGTCTTGTATGAAGAGTTCACATCAAACGCGAGTCCGGCATGCTTAAACAATAATTCATTTCTTAACACATTTGTAAACAGAAATATTCAGACAGTTTCTGCTATAAAATATCATATAGGATTTCCTAATTTTATTGATACGTTTTATATTCAAAACCCGGTTCAATCCGACGCAAGGAGAAGATATTATTATGTTTCCAGTGTGCCGACAACATTTGCAGACGGGATAGCAGGCGTTAACATTCCGTATGGTGACAGTACAAATTTATATCATCCTTATTTCGCCAATTTCAAAAAAGGCACTCCGTTTTCAATAAGTGTTACTGATGAAAATGTATCTGCAGATTCTATAAAGACTACAATTGATATTAATATACTTTCGGCTGTACCGCAGGGAGAATATAAGCTGAGAATAAATGCAGTTGAAAGATACGTGAATGATTCTTCGCAGGGAGCTAAAACAAATTTTTATGATGTCTTCCGGGCATTCTATCCTGATTCGGATGGAATTTCCATACCCGTTGTCAAGGGAAATTATCAATACCAGTATACCTATTACTTACAGCCTGACTGGAATCCTCCGATGATGTATACTTCGGCATTCATACAGAATAACAATTCAAGAGAAGTAATGAACAGCGGCAAAGGTGCTGCAGGATATATTATTGTTCCAACTGAAATTTCTAACCGCAGCACAGGCAAATCAGCGAGACCGGATTTATTGAATGTCAGCTATAATTATGACAATAGTCCGAATAAGTATAAGTTTAATTTTTCGGATTCAATACAGACATCTCTTAACATTGAATTATTCGAAGCATACTTTCCTCCTTTAGGGTGGAAAATATATAATGCAGACGGGTTCATAACATTTAGCCAGTATAGCGGCGCAAACGGACCTACCTTCGGGGGAACGAAATCAGTCATCATGGATTTCTTTGACTATAATATTCCGGGACAAAGAGATTCAATGTATTCAAAAGTTTACAGGGATCTTCTGATTGCAGACACTCTGCGGTTTGATTATGCCTACGCACAATATAATTCTACTGACATTGACAGTCTCATTGTAAAAATTTCCACGGACGGAGGAATTACTTTTCCTGTTGAGATTTTCAGGAAAGGCGGACTGAACCTGGCTACGGCTCCTCAGACAACTTCGTTTTTCATTCCTTCAAATAATACACAATGGAAATCTTATAAGTTTTCACTAAGCAGTGTAGTATCAGTCGAAAGCAACAGTAATTTTGTTGTGACAGGATATGAGCTTAAACAAAATTTTCCGAATCCGTTTAACCCGACAACAGAAATCAATTATTCTCTTCCTTTATCAGCACATGTGAAGCTGATTGTCTACGATATACTCGGAAAAGAAATACAAAATCTGGTTGATAAAAATCAGACTGCGGGAAATTATCAGGTTAGTTTTGACGCCGGAAATCTCGCGAGCGGAATTTATTTTTATATGTTAAGTACAGACGGTTTTACGGATACAAAGAGAATGGTTTTGGTAAAATAAATATCAATATATATTTTGATATATTTTACAATTCATATTTTACAATTCCTGGTTTACAATAGAGCAAAATGAAATTTCCTTTAAAAATAATTTTACTTACCTGATTTTATTCGCGGGTCAAAGTCATTTGAATGGTCCGGATTTTATTTTAATTCATCTGCTTTCCGCTGAAGCCATTGCTTCATTCCTAAAGAATTATTTTCCATCTCACTGATAGATTTTTTTAATTCTTTCAGTATAAAACTGATAAAGATTATTATAATAGTTTTCATCTTTTATTTTTACATTATCAATTTCTTTTTTATAATTTTTTTCAATCTGTTCATAAATATCACCCAATCCTCTTTCGAAAAACTCTTTCATCAGCAAATGCCTGTAAAAATCTTTTTCCCTGTCAAGCACGATATGATAAAGGTAAGACTCCGAGAGTCTATACAGGTCGGATACAACATTATTGATTTTAAATAATCATATTCTTCATCAGGAAAAATCTTCCCGGATATCTTCTCGACTTTCATACTGCGGTTGTTAAACCCGGGATAATACTTTGCTAAGACATCGTAAAGTCTTCTGACGCTTTCATTCTTGTTAAAAAAAGGAGAGTAAACATATTCACCGAATTTTTTAAATTCCTTCCTGTCAAATGATTTTAAAACTTCTATGATTTTATAATTCTGCAATACCGGAAAAATTTAAGAACTGATTTTTTTATCTGTGTTTGAAATTTTTTTTAATTAATTCAGCTTCCTCTGTATGTAGAATATCCGAAAGGACTAAGCAGCAAAGGAATATGGTAATGCTCACCGCTATTGATTTCAAATATAATATCAACGTATGGATAAAATCCTTTTATCTTTCTTCCGGAGAAATATGAACCTGTATCGAAATTCATCTTGTAAATGCCTTCCTTTAGTCTGTCATCATTCTTAATCAAATCACTTATTCTTCCGTCGTTGTTTGTAACGCCTGATGAAATTTCTTTCCAGTGATCATTGACAAAAAAAAATAATTTTGACGCAACTCCTTCAGCCGGAATCCCGGCCGCTGTGTCGAGCACGTGGGTAGTAATTTGGCTCATAATAATTTCTCCAGTCTTAGTTTAGTTATTTTATTCTGTTCTCCTGCGGCAATTTTAATTTCTTTTTCAGAATCATTTTTAATTCTCTCTTTGATAATCATCAGCATTTCATCCGCCGATTTACCTGAAGCGCATATTATGAAAATATATCCGAATTTCCTTTCATATTCTTCATTTAATTTTGAAAGCTCTTGAAGAGTCTCGTCCGAAGCCTCGCTTACACCGCTCTGTTCATCCTCAGCAATTTTTTTTGTCCTGGAAAATTTTTCTTTTAAAGAATTTATATCGCCAATCTTAGGATGATGTGAAAACGCTTCGAGCCAGTCTTTTTCATTCAAAGAATTCCAGATTTTCTCCGAGGCTTCCATTATCTCATTCTTGGAAACAAACGGAATTGAAAGCATCATTTGATTTATCCATTCACCGGAGCCGCAGCATTTTTCGAATAATACTCTCGCTTCGCTTTTACTAAATTTTGCTACTTCCATTATAATAGTATCAACACCGGTTTAAGATAAAAATAAATTTTGTTTTTAGGAAACTACACCGAATAGCCGCAGTCTGCTTACTCCACCGTCAGGAAAAATATTCAGTCTTGCATGAGTAACGACGCCGATATTAATAATTTCTCTTTCAAATATATTTTCCAGATTTCCTTTTAGCTTTGTCCTCGGCAATAATTCCTTCCATTCAATATCCGGAGCTGTGAGCGAATCATCTCCGGCCTCAGGCTCATAGCAGCATTCAATAGAGCAGCTCTCAGGAAAATTTCCTTTGAAATAATTTGTGTCTACAATTATTTTTTTAATTTCACCCGCAGCAGCCAGTTTCAATATGACCCAGTCATATCCCGGTGATCTTTTACGCTTTGTCTCCCAGCCATCTCCCATATTCTTACTTCTTCCCGGTGAAATCAAATTATCTTTTGAACCAAAAAACATATCATTGCAAACCAACACCCTTCCGCCATTTAGCAAAGCCGCCAGGTCAGATAATTCTACAGTATTATTTTTTTTCCACTCCATGGAAACATCGCCATATATTCTGAGCCTCGCGACTCCGCCGTCAGGAAAAATGTTAAGCCTTACATGTGACCGGATTTTTCCGTCTGATATGGAAAACAAATTTTGTGACCCTGGATTTAAAGGCGACTTAGTAAGAATCTCAGTCCATTTTATTTTTTCAAGACTTTCCCCTTCTTCAATTATTCCTGCTTCTACAGATGCATACGGCGGATGATTTCCGAGAAAATGATTCGTGTCAATATCAATTCCCTTTATCACGCCTCTGACACCAAGCTTAATAATGCACCAGTCAAATCCCCAATCCCGCTTTCTCCGCGACTCCCAGCCATCCATCCATTTCCCGTTTTCAGTAAATTTATCCGGAATGAAAATTCCCCTGCCTTCTTTCAATAAATTTTCTTTTGGTGCAAAAAATTCATCACTTGCCGAAATAGTTTTTCCTCCGTTTCTTTCCGAAGCTAAGTCAGTAAGTCCCGTGAAGTATGAAGCCGTATTGTTTTGTTCCATAATTATTTGCAAGGATTATTTGCGTGTGAAATCTCATAGGTTTAAAACCTGTGAGGTTTGCTGTGCCTTCTTTTATATTTTAGTTTTTAGAATTATTTTTCCTGCAGGTCCCGGTACTATCTTTCCATTTTCGAAAATCTTTTCTCCCCTCAGATAAGTTGCCTCTACTCTTCCCCGAAGTTCTCTGTCTGAATATGGAGTTACCTTATGTTTGTGAAATAATTTATCACCGTCTGTAATAAATTTTCCGTCAGGATCGAAAATTACAATGTCCGCATCCATTCCCTTTTTTATTTTTCCTTTTTTATTTTCCATGCCGGCAAATGCCGCCGTATTCGAACTCATTAATCTTGATACATCTTCAATATTAAATCCCCTCTTGCGTGCCTCTGTCCATACTGCGGAAAGCCCAAGCTGCAGGCTTGCTATTCCTCCCCATGCCTCTTCAAAGTTTCCTTCATCCATGCATTTTAATTCCGGACTACACGGCGAATGATCGCTGACAATAAAATCTATCACGCCTTCTTTAACAGCTCTCCAGAGTTCTTCACGGTTTTTATTATCCCTTATCGGAGGAGTACATTTGAACGTAGTATCCTTATCCGGAATTTCTTCCGAAGAAAAAAACAGATAGTGCGGACATGTCTCTACAGTTAACTTTAATCCTTCAGCTTTTGCTTCCTTTATCATACCGAGTGCTTCTGAAGAAGAAAGATGAACTATATGAATATGATAATCAAATTCCCTGCAGAGCTTTATCAAAACTTCAATTGCTCTGTTCTCCATTTCCTTTGGCCGGGAGTCAATAAATGATTTAAAAGAAAATTTATTTTCCATCGTTTGCGGCTTGCCTAACGTAAGCTCCGCATGAACCAATAAAGGTATTCTTAATTGTAAAAATTGAGAAACACTTTTTATCTTTGACAGTGCAGTCCTTAAATCTTCTTCACTCACTGCAGGAAATTCATCTAACCCTGAATTAATCATAAACGCTTTTAAACCTGACACTCCGTTTTTAATCAGACCCTCAAGCTCGTTTTCATTTCCGGGTATCACTCCTCCGTAAAATCCGCAGTCAACATATAATTTATTTTTTGCAGCCTTAATTTTTTTATTTAATGCATCTGCGTTGGTAGTCACAGGTGAACTGTTCAAAGGCATATCAACAAGCATTGTGATTCCACCTGCAGCTGCAGCCTTCGTTGCTGTTTCAAAACCTTCCCACTCCGTTCTTCCCGGTTCATTAATATGAACATGCGTATCAACAAGTCCGGGCATAACTACGAGTTCGGCGTAATCCATAACTTCACAACCGGTTTCAGAATCATATTCCAAAATTTCTTCAATCAATCCATTATTTATAATAACAATTGCTTCTCTAATCCCTTCCGGAGTGAGGACATTCTTACTTTTTATTCCAAATCTCATGAGACAAAAATAATTTCTAAAATTACGAATAACAAACCAATTGAATTTTACACTCAATTTAATAATCAGTGCTGTCTCAAATATTTCCAGCTACAGATTGTAACATGCTAATTTAATCTGTAATCAAAAACAATTTATATGTTTTTAAAAACAAACCCGCCTGTGATAAATTGCCGTTAAAAAATTCTGAGCAATGGCAATAGCAAAAATTTCCTGTCTGACGAGTTCGGCAGCGCTCTTCTGCCGAAAGAGGAGTTGTCCCGAGTACTCGGGAGCTGCCCTTGTGAAAGAATTTTAGGCAATTTATCACCGCGGGAGACTTTTCTTTTGCCGAGATTTTCTTTTGGTCTTTCAAAAGAAAAGCGGATTAAGTAGAAATTTTATAATTCAAAGTTCAAGGCGCAACATTGTGGACAGAGCTGGTTAATATTCAGTGAAATTATTTTATAATATTTTTAATCTTATGCTTCAGTTATATTTAATAAAATCTTAAACATATGAATGTATTTATTTCACAAAATAATTATGGTAAATCCGGAATCAGAGTATTAAAAGTTAAAAGGAATATGTCCGTTCAAGAGATAACGGAAATGACTGTTAATATCATGCTTGAAGGCGACTTTGAAAAGGTTCATACTGAAGGTGATAACCGTAATGTCTTGCCAACCGATACGATGAAAAATACCGTGTACGCTTTGGCTAAAGATCATCCCGTAAATTCAATCGAAGAATTCGGTTTATATCTTGCAAATTATTTACTCGAAAATAATTCTCAGATAAGCAGAGTAAGCATTGACATAGAGGAAAAACTCTGGCAGAGAATTTTAATGGAAGATGCTGTATCAAAAAAATTAACTCCTCACAGCCATTCTTTTGTAAGCTCCGGTGAAGAAAAAAAAACGGCTGGCATTATTTTATCATGTAATGAAACAAGCGTTACTTCAGGCATTAAAGATCTATTGGTTCTCAAAACCACGGGTTCAGGATTTGAAAATTATTCTAGAGATAAGTTTACTTCTCTAAAAGAAACCAAAGAGAGAGTTTTTTCGACAAGCATAAAAGCTGTCTGGCATTACAGTAATCAGGAAGTGAATTATAATGAGAGAGGAAATGAAATCCGGAAAATCATCCTTGAAACATTTTCAGAACATCAAAGCATGTCTGTTCAGCAGACTCTTTATGAAATAGGAAAAAATGTAATCGCGTCTGTGAAGGAAGTCACGGAAATATTTTTATCAATGCCCAACAAGCATTACCTGTTATTTAATCTGAATCAGTTCGGCATGGAAAACAACAATGAAATTTTTATTCCTACAGATGAGCCGTTTGGTATAATTGAAGCAGTCATAAAACGGTAGTTGTTTAATCTTTAGATCTTAAATTATTCCAGCCAATTGCTTAATGCTTAAATCCCTTCCTGACCCCGAACAAATGCAGCACATACGGAAATAAAAAATCCATATATTCTCCGACTCCTTTAAGCGAACCGGGAAAAGTCAGTATCAGCGTATCTCCATTGAAGCCTGCTATCCCTCTTGAAAGCATAGAGTATGGAGTTCTCTTTTGTCCGTAAGCTCTTGCTGCCTCCATCACTCCCGGAATTTCTATTTCTATCAGCGGCTTCACTGCTTCATATGTAACATCTCTTTTGGAAAGTCCTGTGCCGCCGGTTGTGATAATCAGATTTATTTTCTTCGTACAATAACTTTTTATTTTACTTTGAATTATTGCTGTCTCATCGGGAATGACTTCGGCAAATTTCGTTTCAATGTTAATCGATTTTAATTTCTCTCTGATAAATTTGCCCGACTCATCTTTTGCTTTCTTATTGTAAACCGAATCTGAAATAATTAATATGCCCGCCGTTACTAATATATTATCATTAAAATTAGAGTCTGACTTTCCTCCGGATTTTGCTAAAAGTTTAATGTTCCTGATTTCAATGTTTTTATCTATCGGTTTAAGCATATCATAAACCGTCAAAGCCGCTACAGACGCGCCGTGCAGCGCCTCCATTTCACAGCCCGTTTTGTATATTGTTTTTACTTTTACTCTGATTTGAATTGTATTCTTGTTTTTGAATTCAAATTCAACTTCTCCAAACTCTACAGGCATCGGATGACAGTGAGGCAAAACTCCGCTCGTATTTTTAATTGCAAACATGGCTGCAACTCTCGCCGATGAAAATACATCACCTTTCGGCACAGTGTTCTTCTTTATTGCCTCCGCACTTTCTGCGCTGACTTTTAGTTCTGCCTGCGCTACTGCAATCCTCAGCGTCCCGGTCTTATGTGTAATGTCTATCAATTTAATTTAAGGTAATATTATATATTTATTCGAATATTTCTTTTTTCCATATCGGAACATCTTTCTTTATAAGTTCAACGGTTTCCTCTATCGCTTCAAATAAACCCTTTCTGTGTGACATTGACCCGAATACAAAAAAGGAAATTTCCCCTGCTTTGATTTCGCCCAGGCTGTGAAAAACATGAAGGCATCTTAAATTATATTTCCCGAAAATACTCTCGCGGATTTTTGATATTTCCTTTTCAGCCATTTCTTCGTATGCAGTGTAATTAATTTTTTTAACTTTTTTTCCGCCAACTTCATCGCTTCTTACCTGCCCGAGAAATATTGAATGTCCTCCAATGTCGGTCTTGCTTTCATGAGCCTGGATTTGACCGGCTATAAATCCGGGTTCAATCCTGCCTTCGATAAAATATTTGTTCATGCAAAAAAACTTTTTTTTATTTTATAAACTTCTTCTACAGCCTTCTGATTTCTCAAAACTTTTATTTTTCTGAATTCCATATTCAGTGAATTTATAAAAAGAATTTCTCCCGAAAGTAAATTTCCCGCTTTCGTAATTAATTTTATTATTTCATTTGCCTGGATTGCTCCGACAATTCCGCAAAGAGAACCGATGACTCCGCTCTCTTCGCAATTCGCAGCCTCCATGGAATTTGGAATTTCCGGAAAGATACATCTGTACGTGGGACCACCTTTATAATTTAAGACCGCTACCTGTCCTTCAAATTTATTTATCGCGCCTGATACAAACGGTTTATCAAGTATCACACAAATATCATTTATCAAATATCTCGCTTTGAAATTATCAGTAGCATCAACAATGACATCGTATTCTTTTATTATTTCAAATCCGTTTTTCTTATTTAATGCATTGTTGTAGGTAATGAACCGGACACCGGAATTTAATCTTTGAAGTTTTTCAACAGCACATTCTGCTTTCGGTTTGCCAACTTGTGATTCATCATATAATACCTGTCTTTGTAAATTCGATTTTTCAACATTATCAAAATCAATTACACCTATCGTTCCAGTACCTGCCGCCGTTAAATAAGAAAGCACGGGACATCCGAGACCGCCTGCACCTGCTACCAGCACTTTCGCTTCAGAAAGTTTTTTCTGTCCGGATTCTCCGATCTCTTTTAAAATTATCTGCCGCTGATACCTTAAAAAATCTGGGTTCAATATGTCTCTCTTTTTTTGTCCGGTTACTTTAATAAAATCATACTCTTCGTCTCCGAAAATTCACCCGCATTCAAAGTATAAAAATATATTCCGCTTGATAAATTACTTCCGTCAAATTCAGCCTGATATGTCCCGGCATTTTGTTTTTGATTAACTATTGTCGCGGCTTCATTTCCAAGAATGTCATAAACTTTTAAAGTAACAAAATTGATCTTTGTTAATTGATAACTGATAATTGTTTTCGGGTTGAAAGGATTAGGAAAATTCTGTAATAAGGAAAACGAACCCGGAATTTGTCCTGTGTTATTATTTATTCCGGTAAGGTTTCCGAGTGTGCCGTTAAAATTTATATTCTGAGCGTAGATTCCGTCGGCTCCGGTTCTGTTATCAGACCATGCAATTTTAGTCATTCCGTTTTGATCTATCATTCCGACAACTTTTGATTTCCCGCTAACAATATTTCCCATATCCTTTACGCTTCCTCCCCATCTGAGATCTCCGCTGCGGCTGCTCATGAATGCAAACTGAAAATTATCAGCGCTTCCAAACACAGATTCGTTATACGCTGCAATGAAGCTCGTATCTTTTGTAAAACAGATTTGATTTATATATGAGTTATTGCTGAAAGCAACAAACTGTTTTGCGTCATCAGTCCATAGTCTCGATCCTGACGGCGAAAATCTTTGACCGTAAATCGCGAAGCTGCTCTGAAGACTGTTGCTTTGTTTCCAGACAATATAAGTTTCGCCTGTTGCCGGCATGTAAGCCGCCCACGCATCGAATTTATTCATTCCCGCGGCAGTCGATCCTTCCGAACCGTTGGCGGGAAAGAGTCTCGTTCCTGATGATGAGTATCGCTGAACGAATGAGCTCTGGACATTTGCAGAATTTCTGTCATCCTGCCAGACATAAATCGCGCCGTTATTTCCGTCACTGAATATTTTTGGTACAAAAAAACCTGTTACATTTCCCAGACTGTAGACTATATCATTCCATAATGAAGTTCCTGAAGGAGAAATCTTTTCAGTATATAATTTATAATTTCCGGGATTTAAAAATGAACCGGTGTATCCTGACCATAATGCAATTACACTTCCGTTATCCGAAGTCACTAACGAAGGGTAAGTATAATTCTCTGCTCCTGCGCCGGAGAAATATATAGGATCTGCGCCCCATTGCTTCACTCCTCCGCCGGATATTTTTTGAAAAGCAATTTTATTCGGTGTCGAAGAATAAATCCAGGTTATGACAAAATTATTATCGGAGGTCTTTATGACTTTTGGATTCGCCTGAAAAGTATTCGGGTCGCCGGCTAATGTAATTCCGTTTGCTCCCCAGAGAAAATTTCCCTGCGGACTAATCCTGTATGCGAACGGATTTATATCCGCACCGTTCCTTGTATCAGTAAATACTATCACCGCGTTGTCACTGTCATCCGAGATCATATCCCAGTCAACAAGCGAGCTGCTTTGCGAATTTGTCCCGCTGATGAGAAGCCCGTCTGTAGCGAATTGCTTTTCTCCCATTGCATTTAATCTCTGAAGATAAACGGCATAGTTCCCGTTCCTGTTGTCAAACCAGCAAATGTAAGTGCCGCCGTCACTTGTGTTTGCAATCTTGGGAAGCACCTGCTCGCCGCTGACATCGCACACCTGCAGGTTTACGGAAGGATTGGATGACCATTGTGAAATAATATCTGCAGGAGCTATATAAATCTTTATTACTAATAAACTCAAAAGTAGAAATAACCTTTTCATTTTATGTGTGATTGATTTTTTTTAAATTTAATGAAATCCATTTTCAAAAACTACATTCATTAAAAATCAAATAAGCTAAAGGTCGCATACGGTTTAAATCAATCCCATACGGATTTATTTTATCAATACCATTTTCTGTGTTGAAATAAAATTACCTGCCTCAAGTCTGTAAAAATAAATTCCGCTTGACATATTGCTGCCATCAAAATCAGCTTCATAAATTCCCGGATTTAATTTCTGATCAACAAGCGTTGCCATTTCAATTCCTAAAATGTTAAAGACCTTCAGTGATACTAAGCTGCTTTTCCCTATTTCATATTTAATGATTGTTTTCGGATTGAACGGGTTCGGATAATTCCGGAATAAAT
>JBBRTN010000022.1:0-11530 GCA_038244395.1 Ignavibacteria bacterium | reverse complement strand
GGACACACGACCTGAATATAAGTACGATATGCGGGCTGTATGCAGCTGATGATTATAATTTATACGGTATTGACCGCAACAGGCGCAGTATGTTTTACATAAAATTCAATCCGGACTTTTCAATTAACAAATGCGAAACTGAGGAAATGAATCTGCCTATTCCATTGCACCCTGATATTGACAAGATAATCGGAATTGCGCCCGAGTCAATTACATTTGACTATGAAGGAAATATATACGTTGCCGAAGATCCGTGGAGAAATTTTTATAAGCCTGACCTGACAGACAAGAAAAAACTTTCAGCCGAAGAACTGAAAAATTTTTATGACGGAGTGCCGATACTTTATAAATTTAAAAATGAATTCGAATAAACAATTATAAAAGATGAAGCATTATACAAAGGAAATCTGGTTTGACATAAAAAAAAGAAGAGAGCTTATTAACATTACTCCGTCGGTTGAAGAGTGCCTGGCAGAAAGCGGAGTGAAGGAAGGTCTTCTCCTTTGTAATTCAATGCACATAACGGCAAGTGTTTTTATAAATGATGATGAGCCCGGACTCCATAATGATTTTGAAGCTTGGCTCGAAGAACTCGCGCCGGAAAAACCTTATTCAAGATACAGACATAATTCATCTGAGGATAATGCAGATGCTCATCTTAAGAGAACAATAATGGGAAGGGAAGTCGTGGTAGCAGTAACCAAAGGCAAATTACACTTCGGTCCATGGGAACAAATATTTTATGGTGAGTTTGACGGCAAGAGAAAGAAAAGAATACTTGTGAAAATTATTGGAGAGTAGATTAAAAGATCGCGAGTAGATTTTTTTTCTGCATGCATATAAGAAAAGGGATTCAGCAAATTGCAGAATCCCTTTTTGAAAATTTACTAAAATAAAGTTCAGCTGACAGTTTCTTTTAATTGTTCGTTCAGCTTTGCGACTATAGTGCCTTTAGGAACTGCGCCGACGATCTGGTCTATTATCTTTCCGTCTTTGAACAAAAGCAATGTAGGTATGCTTCTGATTCCGTATTTTACTGAGACTTCCTGGTTGTTGTCAATATCCAATTTACCGATTTTGACTTTTCCGTCGTATTCCTCTGCAAGCTCTGCAACCATTGGCGCGATCATTTTGCATGGTCCGCACCATACTGCCCAAAAATCTATCAGTACTGGTAATTCAGATTTTAAAACTTCCTGCTCAAAGTTTGCATCTGTTATTTCTATTGGTGTCATTTTAAATTATTCCTTTCGATTTAATTAAAAATTTTTTTTAAATTATTTTTCTGATGTTGTGAAAATCTATAATTTATTATTTGTTTAATTTAGCTTTAAGTTATTTTCCCCAACTATTTTTTTCAAGTTCGAAATTAATTCCTGAGTCGCCTTAATTTTATATTCTCTTGATTTAAACGCTCTTGAATGTGTGGTGTTCATAACGCTGAAGAATAAATTAGAAGTTCCAATGCTTCTTTCGACTGCATCTTTTATGGAAACTATTTTGGATACATCCGTCTGCGATTCATCAAGTTTTACAATAAGATTTCTTGTGAACAATTCAATAAATGTGTCTATGCTGTAAATCTCATCAATTGTAAGCTTAATCTTATCTCCGTTCTCTTCGGGATTTCCGCGGACTATTACAAGACTGTCGTTGCTGAACAGCTTGATCTTAGATTCATAAAGCCTGCTGAATGCTATACATTCTCCGGACCCGTAAAAATCAACAAGATTAAATACCACGAATTTATTTCCCTTCTTCGAAATTTTTATCTGCAGGTCATTTATTACTCCGCACATTGTGGCTGTTTTGACCTTATTAAAATCTATTTCCGAAGGCTCTTCACCGAAAGTCAGGTCAATAAAATTTGCGATATCTTTCTCATAACGAGAAAGAGGATGACCTGTTATGTAAAAACCTATCGCGGCTTTTTCTCTGTTATATTTTTCCGCTTCGGGAAACTCTGCATAATTCTCAATTATATAATCCGGATTTACTACTTTTGAATTGCCGCTGTTTCCGAATAAACCTTCCTGCCCTTTGGCTTCCTGGCTTGTGCTGTATCTTTGTGCATACATTGTCGAGCGCTCTAAATTAAGAAACAGCTTATTCCTGTTAGGCTCTATGCCGTCAAAAGCCCCTGAGAAAATTAAATTCTCGACGCATTTTTTATTTACAAGTCTAAGGTCCACTCTTTTCAGGAAGTCGAGAAATCCGTTATATTTTCCTCCGGTATTTCTTTCGTGAATAATATTAAGCGCCGCTTTCTCGCCCACATTCTTTATAGCACTTAGTCCGTAAAGTATTTCCCCGACTCTGTCTTCGGATCCGGATTTTGTATCGGCGTATCTGATTGCAAAATCCATCTGGCTTTCGTTTACATCCGGAGCTCGGAGTGTGATTTTCATTTTTCTGCATTCGTTTGCAAGCTGCTGAAGTTCAAGCTCATCATCTTTTCTGCAGCCCATGGAAACTGTCAGAAACTCAAGCGGGTAGTGCGTCTTCAGGTATGCAGTATAAAATGCAAGTATGGAATAAGCAACGCCGTGTGATTTATTAAAACCGTAATCGGCGAAGTCAAGTATTAAGGCAAATATATCCGAGGCAACTTTTTTAGTCACATTATTTTTAACCGCGCCTTCGATGAATTTTTCCCTGATCTCTATCATCTTCTGCTTGATCTTCTTTCCCATAGCCTTTCGCATATTATCCGCTTCGGCAAGAGAAAATCCTGCAACATCTCTTGCTATCTGCATCACCTGCTCCTGGTAAACAATGATACCGTATGTCTCTTTTAATGTGTCTTCCATTTTAGGATGAAGATAAGTAATCGGCTTCCTGCCGAATCTCTTGTCAATGAAATCCGGTATGAGCTTCATCGGTCCGGGGCGGTACAATGCATTCATCGCAGCAAGGTCATTGATATTCTTAGGCTTAAGCTTGGCAAGCGATTCGCGCATCTTGCTTTTTGAGAACTGGAATATTCCTGCAGTGGAGCCGGCAGAAAATAATTCATATGTCTTCTCATCATCGAGCGGGATGTCATCAATCGTAATATTTTTTTTGTATCTTTTATTTATCAGAGCCAGCGCCCTGCCCAGAACTTTTAATTCCTTAAGTCCCAGAAAGTCAATTTTGATAAGTCCCGCATCTTCAAGCTGGTTCATATCATACTGTGTGCAGAAGACATTATCTTCACCAGTAACTTTCGACAGCGGCACGTAATCAGTCACATTCCCCGGGGCTATCACAAGACCAGAGGCGTGAATCGAGGAATTCTTATTCAGGTTTTCCAATACAAGGCAATAGTCATAAAGCTTCTTCTTCTCTTCCTTTTGAAAAGTATCTCCGGTATCAAAATATTTTTTGAAATCTGGTTCTTCTTTCATGCATTCGCTGAGCTTCTTTACCTTTCCGAAAATTATCGGAATGGTTTTCGTAAGGTCATTTATTTCCTGGAACGGAAAATTCAGGACTCGTCCGACATCTTTCAAAACCCCGCGGGGAGCAAGCTTGTTGAATGTTACGATCTGTGCAACCGAATTTTCTCCGTACTTTTCTTTTGCATACCGGATGACTTCGTCTCTCTTGTCATCCTGAAAATCAATATCTATATCAGGCATTGAAACTCTTTCCGGATTCAGAAATCTTTCGAAGAGCAGATTATAATCTAGCGGGTTTACATTCGTAATTCCTATGCAGTAACAAACAAGACTCCCTGCTGCGCTTCCTCTTCCGGGTCCCACAAGTATGCCAATACTTTTAGCGTAACTTATAAAATCCTGAACGATTAAAAAATATCCGGAGAAATTCATTTTCTTAATTACTTCAAGTTCATATTTCAGCCTGTCCTCATATTCTTTTGTGACATTTTGAAATCTTTTTTTCAATCCTTCATAAGAAAGTTTCTCGAGATATTCATCGAAAGTTTTTACCTTCTCTTCTGCAGGGATCTGAAAATTAGGCATATAGTTTTGTGAAGTATCAAGCTCAAGATTACACTTCTCCGCAACTTCAATAGTTGATTTCAATGCTTCCGGATAATCACGAAAGAGTTCGCACATTTCTTTCGAGGTCTTGAAATAAATCTGGTCAGTCCCGTAACGGAGATTTGTAAGCAAATCACCCGGGACCGAATTTCTCACACTCTTTGCAGATTGCTTTGCGCTTATATTAAGATAAATGTTATGGGCAACTGCATGTTCTTTTTTTATGTAATGAACGTCGTTAGTGACTATCAGCTTTAGACCGAATTTCCTTGCGAGCTTAGGCATTGCAGCGAGAACTTTCTTCTCTACAGGAATTCCGTGGTCCTGGATCTCGAGATAAAAATCTTCGCCGAAAATATCTTTATAAACTCCTGTCATTTTCTCTGCTGTATTCATATCATCTCTTGTGATGTAACATGAAATCACTCCGCCCGCGCATGCCGATGTTGCAACAATCCCTTCACTGTAGCGGCTTAGCACCTCAATATCAATTCTTGGCTTGTAATAATAACCTTCAGTATGACCGATAGAAGTAAGCTTAATTAAATTCCTGTAGCCGGTTTCATTCTTTGCGAGTAAAATTAAATGAGCGTAATTAATATTGTTAGATGTGAGTCCGTCTGAACCTTCGAGATTCTGCTCTTCAACTTCTTCTATAACTTTTACAAATCTCTTTCCTTTCTCAAGTCTTGATCCTGACTGTGCGACATACACTTCGCATCCGATTATGGGCTTGATTCCCTTTGATTTTGCTTTCTTATAAAAATCCATCACTCCGTACATCACGCCGTGATCTGTCAGTGCGACTGCGGGCATTTTATTTTCGACAGCTGCATCAACAAGCCCGTCTACAGTCGAGATTGCATCAAGCAATGAATAATGTGTATGATTATGCAGATGTATAAACTCAGGCATTAATTTTTTTTTTGATAAGATTTTTTGAAAGCGTTTAAATATATTTAAAATGATTTTTAAAAGTAATTTATAAATTGAAATGAAGCTACAGTTTTTTTCATTAATAAATTAAGATAAAAATAAATATACCTAATTAATGGGTTTTTTATTTCTGAACATGTAAATACTTTTTTGAAAATAAATGAAAGGAGATTTCATGAAACAGATTACTATTTTAATATTAATGCTATTTTTCTTTTCATCCCCCAAAGCGCAGCAGCCTCCTCCCCCACAATTAAGCTTTGGAGAGTCATGGACAAATCTCTGGTCAGTCTCATATGATGACCAGACAAACGGAAGTGTAAGGTATTTAATTCAAGACCCGGGCAACCCGTCCAACCTCTGTGCAATTCTCATGGCGCAGCAGGATACAACCAATGCCGCAGGTGTGCAGAGATATGTTTACTATGCATACAGCAATGACTATGGTTTGACCTGGGCGTCGAATGTACTGGACGCGAGCGGCAGCTGGGGTTTTCCTGATATGTCTATGAGCAATGGAAATCCGGTCATTGCCGCGCACAGATTTAATGTTATATCAAATGTTTTCAAAGATAGTCCGTTTGGAAATTTCAGTTTCGAAATAATATCAGGACAGCCGACAAACATTGTCGCTAACTGGCCTCATCTTTCCGGGACTTCCAACGGAAATATTGTAATGGCAGGATCGCTTAATCCGGCTCCATTTACCGGATACTATGCAACCTATAACGGCTCTTCCTGGGTAGGATGGAATCCTCTGCCCCTTCTCAGCGGACCTTCAGGAAATTATTCCGTTGCGGCAGGGACAAACGGTGTAGTAGGAATTTTCGGAACAAACTACGACGGGGACGGTGCTTTGCTTTATTATAAGTCCACTGATAACGGAATCACATTTGATAACGGCACTCAGATTTTTAATTATATGGTCGTAGGCAGTGATACTATTTTCGCAAGCATAACAGGCGGATTCCAGGCAGTGTATAACGGCGAAGAGCCGCACCTGGTCTTTACTGCCTACAATGCATTTTCCCTTCCGACATTAAATACTACAATGTATGTCAGTCCTAAACTTCTTCACTGGTCTCCTTCAACCGGGATAACTGAAGTAGCAGGTAATTTTAATATTCCGAATCTTACCGACACGGTGACAACACAACTTATAGCTCCGGTTGGTCAGCCGTCAGTTAGCAGAACATCAAGCGGAAAACTAATATGTTCCTTCACTGCTTTTTTAAGAGGCAATATGCAGGTCGTTGATGACGGTGAAAATTTAAATGCAGGTGAAATAATGGTAACTGTTTCATCCGATAACGGGGTGACATGGTCAGCTCCTGTAAATATTACAAATACACCAAACATAGAGGAGAAGCATTCTTCACTCATTCAAAAAGCCGTCACTGATTCTATTAATGTTTATTATGTCAGGGATATGAAAGCGGGAGGCTGGGTGAATTTTGCAGCATGGGGCAAGGCACCTGTTTATGGGATCTTTAAGCAATTGAGTGTGACCGGAATAAGTCAGATCAGCTCGGAAGCAGTCTCGTACGGGCTTTCACAAAATTATCCTAATCCTTTCAATCCTACAACAAAGATAAATTTTAATCTTCCTAAATCCGGATTTACTTCACTTGTAATATATAACATGCTCGGAAAAGAAATCACGAGACTCGTGAATGAAAGTTTAAATTCCGGAATATATGAATACGAGTTCTCCGGGGATAAATTTAATTTATCAAGCGGTGTATATTATTATAAATTAATATCCGGCGATTTTGTTGAGACTAAGAAAATGCTGCTGGTAAAATAAGCTGCCGTCAATTATTCAGGCAATCTTACCGCGACAAAACAAATGGTATTGATAAATTAAATTAAATTATATTTGGAGTGGCACATTGTAAAAAATGTGCCACACATTTTTATAATCAATTTTATATCCAACCCTCCTATAAAACTCTATTCCGGTTTGAATATAAAAGCTATATTTAAAATTTAAAAATTTAATATGACCAAAAAACTTATTGCAGCTTTGTCATTAGTAACAATAATATTAATATTTCTTTCTTTTAAATATGGTGATGATGACCCGAAGGAAAATCATAATTCTGATAATCCCGATAATGTTTCCGTTGACAAAAAACAAATGAACCGTAATAATATAAATACATGGTTCAGAAATAGCGGCAGTTTTAACCGCGATCCGATAACCAATAACGCAGGATTCGAATGGCCAAAAGGCTCCACTAAATTTGCAAGGTATGCATCCGGATTATGGCTTGGAGGAGTTGTTGGTAATGATACTCTTGTGACGGTCGCAGAATATGATTATGAATATCTGCCGGGGTATATTGACAGCAGCGGATTGCCGCAGGGGAATAATGATCCGCTCTACCGAATATATAGGATTGATAACGGTGATGTAACAAGTTCAGATTATTTAAGCTGGCCATTCAGTCAGGGCGCTTATAAAGACATTAATGGAAAACCATATTTAATGGGTAATCAGACAATGTTTTATTCATACACGGACGGATATCCCGGCGCACATGGAAATAATGCAGGCAGTACAGCTCCTTTGAATGTTGTCGTATTACAAACCAACTGGTCATACAATGACTCAATTAACGGAGTTTATGATAATACAATTTTTGACGAATTCAGAATCATTAACAGGGGAAATCTTCCGTGGACAAAATTTTATATTGCAATGTGGACTGATGATGATTTAGGAAATGGTACCGACGATGCTGTCGGATGCGATACAAATTTAAATTTAGGATATACTTATAACTACAGTAACATTGACCCGGATTATGGGACTGCTCCGCCTGCAGTAGGATTTCTTATTCTTAAAGGCGGGGAGATTGAAAGTCCCGGAGATACATTGAAATATTTCAGTCCTCCCGGAAGTAAGCATGAAATTATAAAGCCAAATAAAAAAGAAGTAAAAATGACTGTGTTTAATATGTACAACGGAGGGGATCCTGTAATAGGTGACCCGTCTAACTACGTTCAGTCATATTTTAATTTTCAGGGCTACAGAAGAAATGGTACTCCATGGGTAAATCCACAAACAGGTGACACAACAAAATTTGCTTTTCCGGGTGACCCCGAATCTCAAAGCGGATGGGTTCAGTCTGAAGGCAAAGAAAGAAGGTTTTTGCAATGCATAGGACCAATAACAGTCAACCCCGGCGATACGCAGAGCATCATTGTAGCGCAGGTAATTGCAAGAGGAAACAATAACAGGAACAGCGTCACAAAATTAAAAAGGTTTTCAAGAATATTAAAAGCATTTTACGAAAACAATTTCGCATTTCCTGCAAAACTTTCTTCGCCCGCAGTTACTTCCTACACAACAGGCAATGGAAAAATTTATTTATCCTGGAATGACAGTGCGGAAAAGATTTCGATACCAAATAAATTTTCCGGAGGCATTTATAAATTCCAGGGATATAATATTTATCAGATTAATACTTATTCTACAAACCCATCGAAAAATGATACTGTGCTGATAAAAACTTTTGATATTAAGGACGGCATAAAGAATATTTATGACAGCACCTATGTAAAAGAAACACAGGGAATATTGTACGGGATTGTCCAGTTCGGAAGTGATAACGGAATTCAGAAATATATTGAAATTGACAAAGACACAATCAGCAATAAAGGAATCATCAGCGGAACGGAATATAAGTTTGCAGTCACTGCATATTATTATGATTCGCTCGGCGGAATTTATACACTACCAAAAGTAAATGAATCACAGAAAAATATTATCAGAGTGATACCGCAAACGATAACTCCGGGAACGACAATTAATTATCAATACGGCGATACTATAAGGACAGACCAGCGCGACCTTGGTGTAATGCCTGTAGTATATGAGCCGCTAAAATTAATCAACGCAAGCTATACGACTACATTTGGAGGAACGAATGCAAATCCTTACTGGACATTAACAAGAATATCAAATGGAATTTCTACAGTATTATTTCAGAATATTTATAATTTTAGCGGTACGTATGATTCGGTAAAAACTGCTGACGGATTATTATTCTTCAATCAGGTTGTTAAAGATTCCGGAGTTGTAAAAGATCCACAGGATGCGAGAACATTGGCTTGGGGTGGAAATACTTATTCAGTAACAAAGTCATGGAGCTATGATCCTCCGGAAAATTTATGGTTAAGCGGACCCGACACAACAGCAGTGCAAACAGCAAAATTATTTACCAACAACCAGTTCCAGAGTATCAGTATAGGAATGACCTTTCCATCTAACATTACGTTCCGGCAAACAAAGTCAAAGATTTTCGCAAACGGAAAATATCTGCGGCAGTTGGATGTGAGCAGTCCGATATTAACCGGAGGTCCTTTAAGAAAAATACAGATTATTTTCGGACGAAGTTCAATGGCTTACAGATATGCGCCTCCGGTGAATGTATTATCAACGGACACAAACCTTGCCCTTACTCCATATGCTAATATGATTTCAATTCCTTTCAGTGTATTTGCTGTAGATGAACTTGATTCAAGCGACGGCTCGCAGAGGCAGCTGAATGTAGGATTCATTGATGCAGATAATGACGGAGTGTGGAATCCTGATACAACAGCTCTGAGTAAATATCAGCTCACTTATATTTTAGCTTCTAACTATGATTCGATTCCTAATATAAATTATGCAAATAAGAATCCGGGAAGCTCTTCACCGACCACAGGATTTCAATCAATGGATATAATGTATGCCTGGCTTCCGAGGGTTAAGTCGGAAAATGGAATTGCAAAAACCTGGACAGACGGAGACAAGCTGACAGTCTCACCTTACAGACCGACGAGACCGGATTTTGTCCCGGGGTATCCTGTGAAATACAGCTGGACAGTAGAAGGAACGCAGTTTGGCAATAAAGAACTTGCCTCAGCAGAAGTCAACCAGATAAAAGTCTTTCCGAATCCTTACTATGGTTTTTCCGAACTTGAGTTCAATGATGCAGGCGATAAATTTATTTATTTTTCACATCTTCCATCAAGCTGTAATATTTTAATTTATACTCTCGATGGAATTTTAGTAAAGAATATTAACAGGAATGTAACTGACCCTAACAATACTCTTGAGAAATGGAATTTGCAAAACAACAGCGGCAGCTATGTAGCAAGCGGGCTGTATATAGTATATGTGGACTGCAAAGATTTAGGAAGCAGGATTTTAAAGTTAGCGGTTTTTCAGAATAAATTTTAGAAAAACATTATGAAAAAAATACTTACAGCAATTTTGTTTATACTTTTTTCAGTTTTCTTTTTTGGATTAAGTGATAAAGATTCTGAGAATAAGATTAAGACTTTTAATCTGTTTACAAACGATTCAAGTAAATTAGACGGAAATAATATCAGTGCGTGGGTTGTTAACTACGGAAGTTTTGATCGCAACCTCATTACAAGCGGCTCCGGCTTTGAATGGCCGAACGGCAGCGGAAAACAATTAACTTTTGCTTCCGGTTTATGGCTCGCAGCAAAGGTTGATTCTGACACTTTGGTTGCTGTTGCAACTTATGATTATGAATATTTTCCCGGTTATATTGACTTAAGCGGAAATCCTCAGGGAAAAGATGATCCCTATTACAAAATCTACAAAATAATAAAAGGAGATACGACAAGTCCCGATTACACTAACTGGCCGGTAAGCCAGGGAGCTTATATTGACAGTACTGATAAGCCGTTTCTTCCCGGAACCCAGACACTGTTTTTCAGCATGACGGACGGATAACCTGAATCCCATAATTCCAATGCCGGAAGTACTGCTCCTATGAAAGCACAGGTTCAGGAAACCAAATGGTGTTATAACAGTTTATCCGATCCTGTTTTTTCGAATATCATTTTAACTGAATTCAAGATCATAAATAAGAATACTCTTCCATGGAATGATGCGATTATATCCGTTTGGTCAGATGCATGCTCGAACGAGTATGTTGGAATAGGTTGCGATACAAATTTAAGTTTAGGATACGCTTATTGCCAGCCAAATTCTTCGCAATATGAAAACACGCCTCCTGCATTTGGATTCCTATTGCTTCAGGGTCCTGCAAGGTATACAGGAAATGTCAACGATACGCTTTTTTCGTTTATCCCCGGGCAAAACCAAAGAAAAATAATGATCGGGTATAAGGAAATAAAATTAAGTTCATTTAACATGTTCCAGAATGGTACACTTTCTAATGGCATGCCTCATAACTACGGAGAAACATATATGACAATGCAAGGGGTAAAACGCACGGGGCTTGAATGGATTATTCCGGGTACAAATACTCCAACACGCCTGCCTTATTCAGGCGATCCTGAGAGCGGAACCGGCTGGAATCAATTTTATGCGGAGGGATATGGCAATAGGAGGCTGCTAATGAATTTCGGGTTCCTAAATTTCAATCCGGGCGACACTCAGACAATTGTTGTAGCGCAGATAGTGAGTCAGGGGACGAATAATTTTAACAGCGTGACAAAGCTTAAACAAAATTCGCAATATGTAAAAAATGTTTTTAATCAGAATTTTTCTACCGTGTCAGTTAATGATCCTTACGGATCTGAAGTGCCTGCAGGATTTAATTTATTCCGGAATT
>JBBRTN010000021.1:0-11944 GCA_038244395.1 Ignavibacteria bacterium | reverse complement strand
GCTCTTTCATCAGTCCATACGGGAACGATTAAATTTTTATAATAATCTATTCCAATATAATCTCCGAATCGCACATCGCTGTTGGGCTGGTTTGTCGGAGTGGCCTGTGTGCTCGACACATAATTTGTAAAAGTTAATCCCCGGTCAGTGGACCGCGCTAGATATGATTCGACTATTGAGTTACTCGCTGTGTTTCTTGAGTCAAAGAAATTTATTGCAATATTTCCTGAATCGTTTACTCCAATCCACGGCCAGCACTGAAGCTTGCCGTTTCCGACTGCATCATTGTTGACACGAACAGGAGCAGACCAGTTGACTCCCCTGTTAGTCGAGCGGCTCAAAAAAATATCCGGATCGCCGTTCCGTGAATCGCACCATGTTACATAAATATTTCCTGAGCCCGGACCGTTTGTTATATCAGTGGCAATGGAGGGAAAAGTTACTCCGCTTGAAGAGATTGGTATTGACGGTGATGTCCCCTGTGAAATTGAAATGTCAGTGCCGAAAGAATTTCCTCCGTTAGTCGACTTATCAAATTTTACAATATCATTTGTAGTAGTTCCGTCAAGCCAGCTGACATATACTTCACCGTCAAGTCCTACGGCAACGTCGGAGCCCTGAACACCAAACGTGTTATCACTTACATTAACAGCATTAGTCCAGTTGCTTCCTCCGTTCGTGGACTTAGTCAGTTTTATTCCTGTATTGCCGCTGAATCTGGTCCAGCTTATATAAACTGAATTTTTGTAAGGACTGCCGGGAGTGAAGTCTGTTGCTATATATTCTTTATCCTCAGACCCGTCGTCTGCAATAAGAGTTGCAATAGGAAAAGTGACTCCCCCATCAGTTGATTTATAAACTGCCAGAGCTCCCGTGCCGCCAATGCATATTACAGCTATATAAAAATTTCCTGCAGTATCGACTCCGACTGCGGGGTCGCTATTTCTCGGAAAGCCGGGAAGCAATGTAGAGTCAAGGAGACGGCTGATTGCCCAGGTATTTCCGCCATCAGTGGAAAGGCTGTAACCCACTCTCCTGTTTGCCGGCGTCACTCTGATTCTGAAATCTCTCCATGCTGCAACTACCCTATTGGGATCTTTCCTGCTTATCTTTACCGAAGTTTCGTTCTGAGGAGCGCTGTCTCTTGAAATGTCATAATTGATAAATACTGAAGATGTGTAAACTGGAATATAATCATTAAAAGAAATTCCGGGCTCACCTTTTTCCTCCGTTTCTTCATCAAGAGGTTTCATAAATCTTTTTGGCACTTTGTCATTAAAGTCAAACGCCTGAACACAAATAAAAATAAAGACTGTTAATGATATGAAGATTCCCTTTCTCATTTTCATCATTTTTAATTTTTATGAAATCATACACCGGGCAAAAATTGAGTCAGATGTACCGTTAGTATTGTAACTTAAATTTCTAATCATCCTTATTAATATTAATTTCTTTATTAATTTCTTAATTATTCTTTTTAAACATTTTATGAAATACAGTAGCCACTATTCCGGTAATGATTCCGTAGGCAATTCCAAAAAAAGGTCCGCTGAACAGCAGTACATACTGCGGCTCCAGTGAAGTAGTCAGGTTTTTGAATCCGTCAAGAGAGGTTGGATTATTATTAAGATATGTTTCGAAAAATAAATACTGAATTACCGAACCGAGTATAAATCCCAAAAGCCCTGCTACTACGCCGTGCATGAATATCATCCTGTCACAAGTTTTTGCAATTATCAATCCCGATATGACGGCAGTTACAAGCATATAGAGGTAAAGATAATTGCTGTTAATGACGCCTGTTAATGTGGCAATTGATATCGCAACAATAATTAAAATTAAAAGAATAATAATTTTCCAGTTCATAGTTAAATTTAAGTTATAAAATTTTAAATAAAATTTGAAAATCAGAAACTAAAACCTATGTTATTATTTATACCCTGAGGGTGTCTGAGGGTGTCTGACAATGATTACTTTCAGTACAAGATTTATAGCAGATTATCAAAGTCATTTATATTTAAAATAAGAACTTGTAATTCCGGAATCAGGGGCTTTTAATTTTATTGTTTTATTATAATAAGGAATTAATTAATTTTGATACACTGATATTTTAAAAAAAACTGAAAAATGAATAATGATAATGTTAGCAAGGAAAAATTTATTGGGTCAATAAATGAGGGATATGATTTCAAAGGCGATTCAATATTACTCGGCGGCGCGATATTCAATGGCGAGGCGTTACCGGGAGTTTTTATAAAACTTCCTCTCAAGACTATGAACAGACATGGACTCATTGCCGGAGCGACCGGTACAGGGAAGACAAAAACTCTGCAAATAATATCTGAAGGACTTTCTTCAAAGAGCATTCCCGTTTTACTAATGGATATAAAGGGCGACCTGAGCGGAATTGCAAAACCGGGGACTGCGGATCCTAAAATCGAAGAGCGTGCTGGAAAGATAGGTATGACTTATACTCCATCAGGATTCCCTGTCGAGCTAATGACAATATCCGATGAAAAGGGAGTCAGGCTAAGGGCAACAGTTTCGGAGTTTGGCCCGGTTTTATTTTCCAAGATGCTTGAGCTTAATGATACTCAGAGTGGGGTTGTTTCCCTGATTTTTAAATATTGCGATGATACAAAACTTCCTCTTCTTGACCTGAAGGATTTTAAAAAGATGCTTCAGTATATTTCAGATGAAGGCAAGAAAGAAATTGAATCGGCTTACGGAAAAATATCCACTACGACTACAGGTACAATTTTGCGCAAGGTGATAGAGCTGGAGCAGCAGCATGCGGATTTATTTTTTGGGGAAACCTCCTTTGAGGTCGATGACCTTTTAAAAACAGATGAAGAAGGAAAGGGAGTAATTTCCATTATCCGTCTTACGGATATTCAAAACCATCCGAAATTGTTTTCTACTTTTTTACTCTGCATGCTTGTCGAGATCTACAATACATTTCCCGAAGAGGGAGATTCGGAACAGCCAAAGCTTATAATATTTATAGACGAGGCTCACCTGCTTTTTAATGAAGCATCGAAGGCTTTGCTTGACCAGATTGAATCCATTATAAAACTTATCCGCTCAAAAGGCGTCGGAATATTTTTCTGCACACAAAATCCAACAGACATTCCCGATTCTGTTTTAAGTCAGCTTGGAATGAAAGTTCAGCACTCTCTCCGGGCATTCACGGCAAATGACCGGAAACAAATCAAGCTCATAGCCGCAAATTATCCAATGTCAGATTTTTATAATATCGAGGAGCTCCTGACATCAATGGGAATCGGCGAGGCTGCGGTAACTGTCCTGAGCGAGAAAGGAAATCCCACACCATTAGCATCGACGCTGCTTTGTCCCCCTGCATCAAGGATGGACATTATTTCACCCGGAGAGATTGATGAAATTATAAACAAGTCAAAGCTGGTGAAAAAATATAATGAAGTTATTGACAGGGAGAGCGCATATGAAATTTTAACAAAGAAATTAGAAGAGTCTCAGCAGACCGCCGGTGACGAAAAAGCCGGGGATGTAAAGGGCACGACACCATCGGGGCATGAAGAAAAAAGCACGGTTGAAAAAGTTTTGACAAGCACTACAGCCAGACAGGTTGGCAGAACCGTTGCAAGAGAATTAACGCGCGGATTACTCGGGGTTCTGGGTATCAGCGGAAGCACGAGGAAAAAAAAGGGCAGCTGGTTTTAAAAGAAGTTTAAGACAAGCGTGGACTGTAATAAAATTATTTTCAAACAGCAGGAGTATGATGAGTTTAAAAATTAAAAATTTATCATACTCCTTTTTCTTTGGCGCCATTATTTATATTATTTAGAGTGTAGAAAAAAATAATTGTATTAGGTAAATTATTTTATTAAATAAATTTAAACGGAAATTAATTATGAAAGAAAATTTAAAGTTTTTATTTTCGTTAACAATTACAGTATTACTTGTCTTTGGCTGCAGCAAGCTTGGTAATCTTACGGGAGGAGACAGCTCGGATAAGCTTTATTTTTGTGAAAGCTACAACCCGTCCACGGATAAATGTGACGGCAAGAGCTCGAAGTATACTGAAGGATACCTGACGGTAATGGTAGACACCAGACCTTCAAAGAAGAAGATAGGAGTTAATAAGGTTAATATAAACATTACTGATTTAAAGACGGGTGAGGTGATCGAGACTTATCCGTTTGATACAAAACCCGATATGGATTATGCATATTTTGATAAAGTGGATTTTAAGACTGTTGGTAAGTTTAAAGTAAGCGCACTTAAGCCGGATGGAACTGTCATTGTATCAAATGAAATTGAAATTGTTGACAAATAAATAATAAATTTACAGTGAGAATATATTCAGCTCTTTCAGTATTATTATTTTTTATATGTGCGGATGTTTTTGCTCAGGAGAATGCCTGCTTAAAATTCAATGAACTTTACATTCAGATCCGGGACGGGCAGGTCAGCAGGCAGGATGCAATTGAGAAAATTAACATTCTCATTCCCGAGATAACTCAGTATTTCCATGATAACGGCGGCAAAGACCTTACGAATGCTGAATGGGTATTTCCTCTCAGAGGATATGGTCCCGACGCTATCGGCGGAAGGAACGGAAGCGGATACATTATACAGGGGTATGATTTTTTTGACGGAAATAAACACGGCGGTCATCCTGCTCATGACATTTTTATCCGGGACCGCAATCAGGATTGTCTTGACGATAATACGAATGAGCCTGTAGATGTTTTATCAATGAGCGAAGGAGTTGTAGTCGCAGCCGAAAAGGATTGGGATGTTAACAGCGATTTGCGCGGAGGAAAGTTTATATTGATTTATAATCCATATTCGAATGCATTTTTTTATTACGCACATAATAACGTTGTGAATGTCAGTCCCGGAGACCTTGTAAAGCCGGGAGATAAGATAAGTGAGGTGGGAAGAACCGGTCTGAATGCTTACAAGAAAAGATCTCCGACACATTTGCATATATCTTTTTTTCTGGTTAATGACGGCAATATAGTATCCGATAATATTTATAAGGATTTATTATCGGCAAAACTAATCAGATGATCTTTGAACAGTAAAAAATTAATATTACTTTATTTAATTATTTTTTTTGCCAATTCACTGAATTCACTTTATGCAGATGAAAAGAAAGGAACGAAACCAAAGAGGAAGACTATTAATGTTTCGCTTTTATCGATCTCTCTGAAAATAGATGCATTAAAACCTGATGAAAATTTTTACACTATATCCAATGCAGTTGTTTTCAGATGGGAGCCGATAATGACATCTGTTCGCGACGGCAGTCTTCAGAAACAGGACGCGATAGATTCATTGAATAAATATACAAATGCTCTGTGGGATTTTATGGATGCAAATACAAAGTCTGACAAGATTCAAAAATACACGAATGAGGAATGGGTTTTTCCGGTGAAAGGGTATACAGCGGCTGCGATAGGAGGTTCGGAAGGAAGCGGATATATCAGTGCAGGGTTTGATTTTTTCGACAAGAATTCCGGAGGACATCCCGCTCATGATATTTTTATTAATGACAGGAATCAGGATTGTCTCGATGATGCTACCGGCTCGCCTGTGGAAATTCTTTCAATGAGCGGAGGAATAGTGGTGGAGACAAGGAAAGACTGGACTGCAGACATGATGGATATAAAAGGAGGAAATATAGTTTATGTCTATGATAATTTTACAAACGGATTTTTTTATTATGCGCATCTTAAGGAAGTTTATGTAAGCGTAGGTGACTTCGTTAAGCCCGGAACTTCACTCGGAATAATGGGACGTACCGGCAAGAATGCATATCCTTCGCGGTCTCCCACTCATCTGCATATAATGTATGTGAGATCCTTCGACGGAGATTTAAGACCGGAGAATATTTATGATGATTTATTAAGAGCAAAGACAATTCCATAAAATCAGAATGGCAGAGAATATAAATAATATGTAAAACTTAAAACTTCAGGAGCCTTTAAGATTTCTGAAGTTTATTCAAATAGTCAATATGAAATCTCAAAAAATAATTCATACCGCAATAACTTTTGATGACGTTCTTCTCGTTCCGAATAAATCGAAAGTTCTTCCCCGTGACGTAAATCTGAAAACACGCCTCACAAAAAACATAGAGCTTAATATTCCGATTCTATCATCTGCGATGGATACGGTAACAGAAAGCGAGATGGCAATAGCAGTAGCACGCGAAGGCGGAATGGGAATTATTCATAAGAATATGCCAATAGAGATGCAAGCATCGGAAGTTGATAAAGCGAAACGAAGCGAGAGCGGAATGATATTTGACCCGATTACACTGACTTCAGATAAAACAATCGGTGATGCATTGTTGCTGATGAAAGAGTATAAGATTTCAGGCATACCTATTATAGATACACAAAACAAGCTGATAGGAATACTGACAAACCGCGACCTGAGATTTGAGCCGGACGGGACTCTTTTAGTTTCGAAAATTATGACAAAAGAAAATCTTGTTACTGCTCCGGTAGGAACAGACCTTGAAAAAGCGGAGGTCATTCTGCAGAAGTACAAAATAGAAAAGCTGCCGGTAGTAGATAAGTACGGAATTCTCAGAGGACTAATTACTTTTAAAGACATTCAGAAAAGGAAAAAATTTCCTAATGCCTGTAAAGATAAATTCGGCAGACTAAGAGTCGGAGCCGCTGTGGGAATTTCCGAAGATACCATTGAGAGAGTATCTGAACTGGTGAAAGCCGGAGCAGACATTATTGTGGTTGATACTGCGCACGGTCATTCGCAGGGAGTCCTGGATATGGTAAAAAAAATCAAGAATAAATTTGATGTGGATTTGATTGCAGGAAATGTGGCGACAGAGGAAGCCACTTATGATTTAATAAATGCCGGAGCTGATTGCGTAAAAGTTGGAATAGGTGCAGGCTCTATTTGTACAACGAGAATTATAGCCGGAGTAGGAGTTCCGCAGATTTCTGCTGTGATTGAATGTGCAAAGGCGGCGGCAAAATATAAAATACCGATCATATCAGACGGAGGTATCAAGCAAACCGGAGATGTCCCTAAAGCTATTGCCGCCGGCGCGGATTCGGTAATGCTCGGAGGAATGTTTGCCGGGACCGAAGAAGCGCCCGGTGAAAAAGTTTTATTTGAAGGAAGAAGCTATAAAGTTTACAGGGGGATGGGATCAATCGAAGCAATGAAGAAAGGCAGCAGTGACAGATATTTTCAGGATGCAGAAGATGACTTAAATAAATTAGTGCCGGAAGGAATCGAAGGAATCGTCCCTTATAAAGGTAATGTAGGCGAAACAATATATCAGATACTAGGCGGCTTACGTTCATCAATGGGATACTGCGGCGCTAAGAATATAAAGGAGATGAAAAGTAAGACTAAGTTTGTAAGAATAACCAATGCAGGTCTGAAAGAATCGCATCCGCACGATGTGAGAATTACCAAGGAAGCCCCTAACTATGGATTGAAATAATATTAAATAATTGAGAGAGTCGGGTTACTTTAATGAATAAGTTTGCTGACCCGATTTAGTTTATGTCTCTATATAATTTCCGGAGAACATTGACAATTCACTATTGACAATTCACAATTAGACTTTTTATTAACAATCAAAACCTAAGAAAAATGTATACATCAATTTCAAAATTTTTAAAAGACTGGCATTATGAAAGTGACTCTACCATGAAGATGATTAATAATCTTACGGATGAATCATTGAATCAAAAAGTAACACCCGAAGGCAGAACGCTTGGATTTATTGCATGGCATCTGGCGCAGACGATTCCGGAAATGATGGGGAAAACAGGATTAAAGATTGACGGTCCTGCGGAAAATTCAGCCGTTTCTAAATCTGCAAAAGAGATAAAGGATGTATTCGAAAGAGCATCCAATTCATTTATGGAACAGCTGAAAAAAGACTGGATGGACGATACACTCCTTACTGAAGATGATATGTACGGAGAAAAATGGCAGAGAGGAATGACTCTTCTTTATCTGATGCTGCATCAGGCGCATCATCGGGGACAGATGAGTGTGCTTATGAGACAGGCAGGTCTGAAAGTTCCGGGAGTATATGGTCCTTCCAAAGAAGAATGGGCGGCTTACGGAATGGAACCGATGCCATAAATTCAACATTTGGAATTTTATATAATAATAAATTATTCTAATTTGCAATTAAATATTTTAAGGAGAAATAATAAATGGACCAGTATCAAAATAATATAGGAGCGGTTGATGCATCATTTTCAACTGATACAACAAGAAAATTTTTACTGAATGTATATAACTGGATGGCTATGGGACTTGCTCTGACTGGAGTAGTGGCTTTTGGTACAGCCCATTCAGGGTTTGTCGGCACAATTATGCAGAACCCAATTATATATTTTGGATTGTTTATTGCGCAGCTTGTAGTCGTAATGGGATTAAGTTTTGCAATCAATAAAATTCCTTCAGGAGTAGCGATAGGAGCTTTCTTTCTTTACGCAGCATTAACAGGTCTTACATTTTCAGTTTTGTTTCTTATTTATACCGGAGGATCTATTGCTTCTACTTTTTTCATCTGCGCAGGAATGTTTGCCGGTGTGAGTGCTTTTGGATATGTAACTAAAATGGATCTTTCAAAATTCGGGACATATTTCTTTATGGCTTTGATAGGAATAATTATTGCGTCCGTTGTTAATATATTTTTGAAGAGCAATACATTGAACTGGATTATAAGCTATGCAGGTGTGGTGATTTTCGTTGGCCTTACGGCTTATGATACTCAAAGAATAAAACGAATGAGCCAGTCAACTGATTTCGATACCGAGCAGGGAAAGAAAGGTGCTATCATGGGCGCCTTAACTCTTTATCTCGATTTCATTAATATGTTTTTGTTCATGCTTAGAATTTTGGGAAACCGTAAGTAAGATATCAGAATTCCAAATAGTAATTTCAATTGAACCATCTTCTTACAACGAACCTGTTTCCGCTAGTTGAGCCCCAGTCATTGACCGGGGTTTTTTGTTTCATAACACTCTTAAGTCTTGCAAGCAGGTCACTCTTATGAACGCCGGCATCTCCCGTACTTTCTATTACTGTATTTTCATCATACACAATAATAACATGACCGCTCCAGACTATTAAATCCAAAGGCTGAAGCATAGATGCAATTTCTGAAGATGACTTTCCGGAAATTTCAAGACCTGTCCCATAATTAATCAGTGAAGAAGTATTTCGCGGAGTCGAGCCGTTAGTCGCCTGATAAATTAATCCCGAGCAGTCTACTCCTTTAAGACACCAGAGATCTTTGACTGAATTTGTGATTTCTGAATTTGGCTTGTAATATTCAAGAAGCTGCTCAATCCCGTCACCATAGTTTCCTCCCCACATATATCCGTACCCGTCAAGAGAATTTAATTTATTCAGAATTTCATCTTTGCCGGGCAATACCTGTTTTCGTTCATCCGGAAGCGAATCGAGTAACCTGACAAATCTGCTGTCAATAAATATGTCGGAATTATATGGATAATCAGATGTCTTAACTTTCAGAATATTATAATCTCCCTTTGGAATTACATCAAGTATCTCAAATACTGTATTCGGAAATGCAATGAATTCCATCTCTCTTATCAAACCCTTGCTGTCCAGTTTTACCGAAGCTCCGTTTGATCCTCCGAAGACAGATTCAAAATCACTTGTATTAAGCACAGGGGTATTCAAAACTGCTATAGCAAACTTCGGATTTTCAGACTGCGCATTACAGCTTGCTGATATAAAAATTAAAATTAATAGAGCAAAATATTTTGATATATATGATTTCACAAAATCAAAAATTTAAATTTGGTTAAAGAAATTGTTTAATTTAAATTGTCAAAAATATTAATAGCTTTCAATGAATTAATATTATTCACTCACCTTAATAAACAATCATGAAAAATTCTTTCTTAACCTTAGCGTTTCTTTATCTATTGAATTGTCACCCCGTATATTCGCAGATTGTTATCAATGAAATAATGTATGCTCCGTCGGACGCATCAAACGAATGGTTTGAATTATTCAACACAGGTGATACAGTTGTAAACCTTCATAACTGGAAATGGAAGGATGCAACTTCCACGTTGAGAACAATCACTTCTCAAAATCTATATATAGGAGCAAATGGTTACATAATCATCTGTCAGGATTCAGTGAAATTCAAAATTCAATTTCCGGGTTTATCCGGCATTCATATCGAGACTTCATGGAGTACACTGAACAATACAGGAGATAATTTAATTTTAATTAATGCAGAGAATATCAGGGAAGACTCCGTTTCCTTTCAGACTTCCTGGGGAGGAAATTCGGGCGGCTACTCACTTGAAAAAATAAATCCATCAGGACTTTCTAATGATCCGGCTGACTGGGGAACGTCGGCAGACCCTTACCGTGCAACGCCGGACAGGCAAAATTCAATTACTCCCAAATTGTATGATTTGATTCTAAAGACATTTAACATTACTCCCCTCTTTCCTTCATCCGGAGAGAATCTTAATTTCGAATTTATTATAAAAAATACCGGACTTAACACTGCTGAGAATTTTCATTTAAATATTTACCGTGATATAAATTTTGACAGCATACCTGATGATAATGAATTGCTCAATTCAAAATCATATTCATCTTTAAACCATGGTGATTCAATTCTTTATAATTATTCAGTTCAGAATATTGACACCGGTCTTAAACAATATATTGCGAAGATATTTTATCCGCAGGATAATGACACGACAAACAACAAATTACTCAGAAGAATTTTTGTGAGCAGCCAGGCGGGAGTTGGAGGCGGATTAGTCATAAATGAAATAATGTATGACCCTTTCTCAAACCAATCCGAGTGGATAGAACTATTAAATGCTTCAGGGCAAATTATAAATTTAAAATCCTGGAAATATAAAGAAGCTTCATCGTCTGTTAATCTTTCTGTAAACGATTTATTCTTAAGACCGGGAGATTATTTTATCCTGGCTCACGACAGCACTATTTATAATTCATTCGGATATTTAAAAATGCAGGAAGCAAACCGCACAATTAAGTTTAGTACAGGTATAAATCTAAATAATTCAGGAGAAGGCATTTCAGTTACTGACAGTGTTAATAATGTTATAGATGCGGTAAACTATAGCCCGGGCTGGAATAATCCTGAACTTACATATACAAAAGGAATTTCCCTTGAAAGAATAAATCCTGCTTTTAATTCGAATGATGAAAATAACTGGAGCTCCAGTGCGAATATACTCGGCGGGACTCCGGGACTTCAGAACAGTATCTTCACAAAAAATATTAATTCAAATTCAGCCGTCAGCGTTATCCCAAATCCTTTCTCACCTGACGGCGACGGACTGGAGGATTTCACATTAATAAAATATAAATTAAAAGTTGTCTTCGCCCAAATGAGAGTCAGGGTCTATGATATAAAAGGAAGGCTTGTGAGAACACTTTCCAATAACCAGTTAACCTCAGGTGAAGGAACAATAATTTTTAACGGACTCGATGATGACAACCGGAAATTACGAATTGGAATTTACTTTTTAATAATAGAGGCAATAGATGACAGAGGTGGCACAATAAATATTGTCAAGGCTCCCGTAGTAATAGCTGCAAAACTATAATAAAAACACCGGGAGAAGATGTTAATATCTCCCGGCATTTTCTTCTTAAGGAAAAGAAATGAAAAATCTTAGTTGTTACGGTCTCGCTACGACTACAAGATTAAAGCTATTGTTATCCGCGATGCCCATATCGGATAAATCCGCAACTCCGTCGCCATTAACATCAGTAGCTATGTATCCGGATGCAAAATTTAAAGCAGCATTATCAATCAGACCAAGGTCAGTAATATCTATGATTCCGTCCTGATTAACGTCACCGCTGTAGATGCAGTATAGTCCTGCCTTCAGAACAGTATTGTTTCCAAATGCCTGTG
>JBBRTN010000020.1:0-12508 GCA_038244395.1 Ignavibacteria bacterium | reverse complement strand
GATATTCAGTCTCTGGAGTTTCAGTTTGTCGGACATCTGTCTGCTGCTCATCAGTAACCTGTGGTTGTGTTTGTGTTTGCTCATTTTCAGACTGAACCTGCGTCTGCTGCGATTCTGTATCTACTGAATTATTTTTATCTGATGAATTAGATGAATTATTGTCTGAATTATTTTCGGAATTGTCCACTGAAACCGGCGGTGTTTCATTACTATTATTTTTTTTATAATAATAATAATTTGTCTTATCACCTGACTTGTGCTCGGAAGACTTTTCAACTGTGCTTGTGTTATCCGGCGTATCAGTATCCTCCGTAGTTGAAACTGAATTATCTGAATTATCTGAATTATCTGAATATGTGGAGCCGAAAGTATTTGTCATTTTTGATGAACCATCCGTATCTTTTTTTGAATTATCAGTTTCCGAACTGTTTGAATTTTCCAATATCCGGACCTGCTTATCCAAGTCACCGTCTTTCATTCCATAAAGCATTTTATATTTTTCCGTTGATACATAAATATCAAGATGCTGTTTTGATTTAAGATGTGTTCCGTAAGCAAGATTATTCCATAGCCTGATATCGATTGGCCTGACGGAATATTTAACTGCAATCACTTCAAGCAATTCTTTCTTTTTATATTCATGAGACACTTTCATTTTTCCATTTGTGCCGCCGATATTCCTGATATCATCCGGCTGATAATCATTAACTCTATACTGAGCCAAAGCAACATTACCGATAAAGCCCGCAGTCTCATTGCCAGCAAACTCAGGTGTATAGTTACTGCTTTTATCTATGTCGCCGGCGCTCTCATAGTTTGCAGCAAATTTCTCAAAGCTCTTGTGAGGAATCCTAAGCTGATAGGGGACATCGTACAATGGCACCATATCATTTGTTAATTCCGAATTCAATTCACGAATGGTTTCAATATCTGACTCGCATAGCTCGGCTACTTTTTGAAGTGATATCTGAGATTTAATATTGACTCTGTCATAAACGAGAGGGCTTCCGTATTCAACATCTTTAAATCCGTATTCTTCCGGATTTCTAAGTACAAAAGACAGAGCAATAATAGAAGGCACATAATTTTTTGTTTCACCGGGCAGGTAATTTCTCAAAGCCCAGAAATCTTTGGAGCCGCTTTTGCTGATTGCTTTTTTTACTCTTCCCGGTCCTGCATTGTAAGCAGAGAAAGCAAGATACCAGTCATCAAAAGTCCGGTATAAATCTTTTAATAATCTTGACGCAGCGTCAGTTGACTTTTCAAAGTCTCTTCTGTCATCGGTGTATCCGTCCTGGTATAAACCGTAAGAATTTCCTGTCGAAGGCATGAATTGCCAAAGTCCAACTGCGCCGGCTCTTGATATAATGACCGGCGATAATCCGGATTCCTGAACCGAAAGATAGATCAATTCTTCGGGAGCGTTATTAAATTTTAAAATCTTACGCATGATCGGAAAGAATTTTCCTGAACGGTAAAGACATTTATCTACAAAACTTCTGCCCCTTTCTGTTTTGGAAAAAAAATCAATATACTGGTCAACAGCGGAATTTCTCACAAGCGGCACATCAGTCCCGTTCGGTAAAGGTTCTCTGTCACCTCTAACTTCTTCGACCTTTTCATAATTTACCTGTACTTTTTTTGCAAAATCAAATACAAGACTCGATTGGCTTATTTCAGTTTGAGTAATGAGATAGTCTTCAACTATGCTTTTTGCAAGCTCATCATAATCTTTCTTCCAAAAATAATTCTCGGGTTTTACGATGAGTCCGTAATTAATTTTATTTAAATTTGTAAGTGACATTTCGAAATACTTGGCGGAATTTTTGGTGTCAGAAGATTCATTAAAATCTAATGCCTTCTTATACAGGGCAAATGATTTTTGTAAGTTAGTATAAACTTCGACTGAATCCAAATCTCGTTGTGATACTTCCACTTCATCCGAACCCGAACATCCCGTAAAGAATTGTGAGAACGAAATAAGAATTATCAGTATACCAACATAGAAAAACCATTTGCATATATTAAAAAAGAATTTGTTTTGCATAATAATTCATTTTTTTTAATTTTCATAAAAATAAACAGCTTAGGCACTGTGGGGTAAAGTATTATTTTAGCTTACTGTAAAATAAAAAAAGTTTTGTTAAATTACAGTAAAATAATGAAAAGTCCGGCATATTTTTTAAAGGTCATAAGATTTAAAAAAATTAATAAGCTTTAACCAATTTTAAAATTTGCCCTGCATAGGGAAATATGGAAAAAAATTATACACTTGTAGTCCCGCAGATTTTAAGTAAACAAAGGATTGATAAATATATAGCAATGTTTATTGAGAATGCCTCCCGCACAAAAGTTCAGAAAGCAATTAATCTCGGTTATGTTACTGTAAACGGTGAGCCGGTAAAATCAAATTATCTTGTAAGGCCGGAAGATGAGATTGAAATAGAACTGGAATATCCTGATAAGCAGGAAATTGTTCCGGAAAATATTCCTCTCAATATAGTCTATGAAGATGAGTTTTTGTTAATAATAAATAAATCTCCGGGAATGGTAGTCCATCCGGCATACAAAAATTACAGCGGTACTCTTGTGAATGCTATCATGTATTATGCTCAGCAAAAAAAGGAATCTCTTTCGAGCCTCAATGGATTTGAGCGCGCAGGAATCGTTCATCGTCTTGATAAAGATACTTCAGGTTTGATAGTAGTAGCAAAAGATGAAGTAACTCACAGAAAACTTTCGGAGCAGTTTTTTCACCACACAATCAAGCGTGAATACAACGCTATCATATGGGGAAAGATGAAGAAAAAGAAAGGTGAGATTTCAAATAAGCTCGGAAGAGATAAACGTGACAGGAAAAAAGTAGCCGTGCTGAAAAATGATGATGACTCGGGAAAGAAAGCAGTGACAAATTATGAAGTCATAGAAGAGTTTGATTTTCTTTCACTGGTAAAATTAAATTTAAAAACGGGAAGAACGCACCAGATAAGAATTCATCTCTCTGACCTCGGTCACCCGGTTTTCGGCGATGAAACTTACGGAGGAAGAGAGCCACATTCAACAAACCTTACATCAAACAAAAAAGCACAAATAAAAAACTTACTCGTACAAATGCCAAGGCAGGCGCTTCATGCCAGGTTGCTTGGTTTCATTCACCCCCGCACAAAAGAGGAAATTTTATTCGAATCGGAATTGCCGGAAGACATGGCAGCAATCTTAAGAAAAGTAAAAACTTTTAATCAGATTACCTGATTAATTTAAAATAAAATCTGAACCCCGTTTTATTTTTTCTTTTCAACCGAAGGAGCTTCCCAGGGCATTGTGTCTTCGCGGATTTCCGGATGATGAATTTTCCCTCCGAGATTTGCAGTATAAGCCATCATGCCGTTTACAACAATTAAAACTGCAAGGAAAAAATATGCAAAAGAATTTGGAAGTACTTTCGGCTTTTTATAGAGGAACATTGCCACAAGCGCTATGGCTCCGGCAATATCCATTGCGATAAAACTGTATAAAGCAAATTCTTCGTGGGCTTTAATGTAGTCTTCATCTACATCTTCGTAATTCCCTTCCACCTTTGCCTGCGCTTTATCGCCGGTGAGATATACCGGTATTGTGACAAGCGCTGTAAGGACAAGAATCAGAACACTAACTTTTTTGACATCATCACTTTTTTTTATTATGCCGATGAGTAAAACAAAAATTGTTATAGCCGAACCGATAACCGGGAAATGATTTATTACAAGGTGAAGATGGGCTGCATTCATTGGTATTGCTCCTTATTATTTTTTCAAAATTAATAAATGTATATAAAATTTGTTAGTACAAAAATATTTTAATCCTGTATTAAATGAAAATTAAAATGACTGCTTGCGTAGGATTCAGATCAACATTTATGTAATATTATTACTATTTTTGTAAGAGAAAAATCAATTATAAATATTTTTGAATTCTAAGAAAAATTTATTTGATCTTTTAAAAGAGCTTTCCAAAGCAAAGGTACAATATGTTATTTGTGGCGGAGTAGCATGCGTTCTGCATGGAGTCGAGCGCGCGACTTATGATATTGACTTGTCGGTTTCTTTTGATAAAAGTAATTTGGAAAAGATTATAGATGTTACCGGGAAATTTGGATTAATGCCGAGAATACCCGAACCGGTGGAACATCTTTTGGATGAAAATAAAAGAAAGCAATGGGTTGAAAAAAAAAATGCATTAGTATACACATTCGTATCGGATAATAATCCATTGCAGTTAGACATCTTTCTCAGCTATCCGATAAGCTTTGAAGATTTACTAAAAGATTCGGAAGAAATAATTATTGAAGATATTAAAATGAAAGTGTCATCTATAAAAGATTTGCTGAGCGTTAAAAAGTTAATCGAGCCATTAAGAGATAAAGATAAAATTGATATTAAAGAACTTGAAAGAATCAGGTCAAAAAAAAATTAACCCGGTTACAGGTAAGGAAATTGATCCGATGTTTGACGGGCATCTTGAGAAGCCGCTGTCGAAAATGACTCCAAAAGAAAAGTTGGATTATCTTTGGCTTCAGATAATGTTTAAATGGCAGATACGGAATAAGAGAAAGGCATATACACCAAAATAATTTCCAAGATAATTTCCAAGATAATTTCAAAGATAATTTCAAAGATAATTTCAGAGACAATTTCAGAGACAATTTCAAAATCCAAAAATTTATCCAAATAAAAAAAATGCAGATCACAGGAAAGTTAATAGAGATTTATGAATCAAAACAGGTAACAGATAAATTCAGGAAAAGAGAATTTGTTGTTGAGTATGCGGAGAATGCCGCTTACCCGCAATTTTTAAAATTTGAACTCGCCCAGAACAATTGTGATTATCTCGATGGATTCTCCAAGGGGGATTACATTGAAGTTCAATTCGATTTAAAAGGCAGACCATGGACAAATAAAGAAGGCGTGACCACTTATTTTACCAGCCTTGGCGCCTGGAAATTACAGAAAGCAGACGGACAGAAATCCGAAGAACCTCCACCGGAAAATCTATCTGATGAAGACTTGCCGTTTTAATAATTTTATCCGGTTATCCTCCCGGGAAAAGACTCCGCTTCGAAAATTCATATTGATTCAGATTATAATAATTTGGAATAATTTGGAATTTGAATAAACTTCCGTCTTATAATTTAATTTTAGTTTGAGTATTTTATATGCTTATCGCAAATTTAAAAACATAAAATAAAAATTTAATGAGAAGAGAAATTTCTAAATGGTATAGTCCCAACCTTAATAAAGAAATGGAGATTGTTGCATACGGTGATTATGGATTTGCGCTGTTGCTTTTCCCTACGGCAGCTGCTGACTATTTGGAATACGAAAGATTTTTATTGATTGATGAATTAAAACCATATATAGAAGCCGGAAAATGTAAAGTTTACTCTATCAACAGCATTAATAGCGAGAGTTGGCTGAATGATGAAATGCATCCGGCTGACAAAGCTAAACGTCATCAGCAGTTTAATGATTATGTAGTAAACGAAGTAGTACCGTTTATATACAAGGACTGTAACGGAAAAGTAGATATAATCACATCGGGCGCATCACTTGGAGCTTTGCACAGTGCAAATACTTTCTTCAGACGTCCTGATATTTTTAACGGCACAATTGCGATGAGCGGCTCTTATGATTTGAAAGATTATTCGAAAGGATATTTTGATGAGATCTGTTATTTCAATTCACCTGTAGATTATCTTCCAAATCTTGAAGATGAAAATATTTTAAATGAAATGAGAAAGAGCTCGCACATTCACATCCTTACAGGGCAGGGAAATTATGAAAATCCGAAAGCATCCGAGATACTGTCTGAAATACTTAACAGCAAAAATGTTCCGAACGAACTGGATATGTGGGGACTCGATGTGCCGCATGACTGGCCTACCTGGAGAAAGATGCTGCCTTATGTGCTTGAGACTAAGTTTTAGTATTTGGAATCAAAAGAAAAAGATAATACAGAATTATAATTATAATTAAGAAAATCATAGCAATCAAAAAAATTATTTAATCTGGTTAAAGAAAAGTTGAAAATAGCTTTCGCGGCATCTGAATGTTTTCCATATGTGAAGACCGGCGGTCTGGGAGATGTAGTAGGTTCATTACCTAAAGCCCTTGTTGAAGAAAATTGTGAAGTAAAGTTATTCATTCCTCTTTACGGTGGAATAAAGACGGGACTGCATAATTTACATTTGATTGATGAGCTTCAGAACATACCCGTAAAAATCGGGAATAAGGAAATCAAATTTAACGTATGGCTGGGCGCTCTTCCCGATACTGAAACTCAGGTTTATTTCATAGACTGCCCTGTTTATTTTCACAGGGAAATGCCTTATACCGATGATGCGGATGAAGATGAAAGATTTATACTTTTTCAGATTGCGGTAATAGAAACTCTTCAGAGGATTGAATGGGCGCCTGATGTAATTCACTGCAATGACTGGCAGACAAGTCTGATACCGGTTTTTCTCAAAACCAATTATAAATGGGATAAATTATTCTCAAATACTTATTCGCTTTTATCGATTCATAACATCGCCTATCAGGGAAGGTTTTCAAAAAATTCAATTTACAACGCCGGTCTTTCGACTTCGCTTTATTATCCGGGCGGTCCATTCGAACTCAATAATACATTCTGTTTTTTAAAAGCCGGAATTCTTTTCTCGGATATAATTTCAACAGTCAGTCCTACTTATGCGAAAGAAATTCAGACAAAAGAATTCGGAGCAGGTATGGAGGGGGTTTTGAGCACCAGGAAAGAAGATCTTTACGGCGTGCTTAACGGGATTGATATTAATATTTGGAATCCAAAAACAGATAAGTTTATTCCTGAAAATTACAGCAGGAAGAGTCCGAAAAATAAAACTGAATGCAAGAAAGAATTATTGAAGGAAGCGGGGATTGAATATGATGAGAATATTCCCGCAATAGGAATTATTTCAAGGTTTGCCGGGCAAAAGGGTTTTGAACTTATTTTCCCTGTAATAAATGAACTGATGGATCTGCCGTTTCAGCTTCTAGTTCTGGGAAGCGGGGAAGAAGAAACGGAGAAGTTTTTCGAAAATCTTGCAAAGAATTTTCCTCAAAAAGTAAATACATATATCGGCTACAACAACAAGCTTGCTCACTGGATTACAGCCGGCTGTGATATGTTCCTGATGCCTTCTCTGTATGAACCATGCGGATTAAACCAGATGTATTGTCTGAATTACGGAAATGTCCCTGTAGTAAGAAAGACAGGCGGACTGGCTGATACAGTAATTGACTACAGAGATTTCAATGGAACAGGAAACGGATTTTCATTCAGTGAATATACTTCATATGCATTGTATAGGACTATCGCGAAGGCAATAGAAATATTCAAAGACAGGAAGTCATGGAAGAAGATTATGGACAGGGGAATGAAAGAGGATTTTTCATGGAAACATTCGGCGAAGGAATATTTGAGATTGTATGAATCTATGGTTGGATAAAATTGAAACGAACGAAATTACTCTAACTTCTAAACCAAATTGAGACAGTTATTAACAAGCCTGCTGGCAAAAGCATACAATAAAATCAAATCGAACTCATACTTCAGCAGCCTCTATTACTCCGTTGCCAACAGTAATTATTTCAATAATTTTCTCGAGCATGAGAAGATGATTGCCGATAAAAACAGGATGGATTATTATCACCGTGCGATTACAAAAATTGTTAAAGAAGGCGACACAGTGATTGACCTGGGTACGGGAACCGGCATTCTGTCTTTTTTTGCAGCGAAAAAATTACCAAAAAAAATCTATGCAATTGACCATGGAGGAATAATAGAGTCGGCAAAAATAATCTCCGGTCATAATAAGATTCAGAATATTGAGTTCATTAATACAAACAGCAAAAACTTTAATTTACCCGAAGGTGAGAAAGCTGATATAATAATTCACGAACAGATAGGAGCGCTGCTTTTTGATGAGCACATGAATGAAAATATTTTCGACCTTAAAAACAGGTTGTTAAAAAACGGAGGGAAGATATTACCGGGAAAATTTGAAGTATTCATTGAGCCGGTGAAACTGAAGGATGGTCACAACGTCCCTTATATATGGGAGCAGGAAATTTACGGAATAAAATATGATTGCTTTAAGCAGCACAAAAATAATATTAACGGCGAATACGGAATATTAAAAGTAAGACCTCATTCAATAGATTATTTTTTAACTGAGCCGCAAAGAGCTTTTTACTTTGATATGGAAACAATGGATTCCTCTGACATACCGAAAAAAATAAATTATGAAAAGAAAATTATAAACGAAGGAAGGATGGATGGTTTTTGTTTTTACTTTAATATAATTTTTGATGATGAAATAATTCTGAGCACAAATCCTCTCACGACCGAAACACACTGGAATGTTCCCGTATTAAGAACCGAATCAAGAATTTTAAAGACAGGTGAAAAAGTTAAACTTAATTTTGAATGGGATGACCCTGCGGAAATTAATACTTACAAATGGAATACAGATGCTGTCTGATTGCAGACGCATCCTGACAGGAAAAAATTATTTTATTTGACCACCGATAAAAGCTGTAGTGTTGCAGACTAACTGGTCATATAAAAATGCCGGAATTCAGGATCTGGTTTTTTCCGATTATAAAATTATTAACAGAAGCAACGAGACCTGGGAAAACGCATACATTTCATTCTGGACTGATGATGATCTCGGAAGACCTCTGGATGATGCAACAGCCGTGGATTCAATTCTTAATTTGACATACACGTACAACTTTGATAATAATGATGATGTATATGGCACCGCCCCTCCTGCAGTCGGGTTTTTAATTTTACAGGGACCCGCTGTTCCAAGTGTTAATGATACTGCAAGATACTATGATCCTCCGGGAAGCAATAATTTTGTTGAAAAAAATAATTATAAACTCCTGAAGATATCTTCATCAAATATGTTTCATAACGCAGATCCGACAACCGGAGATCCGGTGAGCTATATACAAACCTATTCTAATATGCAGGGATTGAAGCGGGATGGAAGTCAATGGATAAGTCCCATTAATTCGCAACCATCAAAATTTCCTTTTTCCGGAGATCATGTATCGTCTTCCGGATGGCTTCAAACAAACGGCAGTGATGGAGATCATTAGTCACAATCGGTCCATTAAATATGAATGCTCAGGATACACAATCAGTTATTATCGCGCAACTGATAGCACGTGGACAGAATAATCTTGCAAGTGTTGCTGCATTGAAAGCTCTCGCAGGTCTTGTGAAATCAATTTATGAAGGGAATTTTCAGGACGTGCTTGAAGTAAGAAATCTATCCACTGAAATTCCGGACGGATATTCTCTTCAGCAGAATTTTCCGAATCCGTTTAATCCAAGTACAGTCATCCGTTATTCAATTACCGGAAACAGTCTCGTAACTTTAAAAGTGTATGATGTTTTGGGTAATGAAGTATCTACTTTATTTAATCAAAAGCAGAATGCGGGAAGTTACGAAGTTGAATTTAACGGATTAAATCTTTCAAACGGTATTTATTTCTACAGGATCAATACGGAGAAATTTACTGATACAAAGAGAATGATACTTGTGAAGTAATAGAAGTGTAGTTTCAATGTATAAAGCCGGTGGAAAGAAATTTCCCGGGCTTTTTGCATTTCCCGAAACAAGGTTTAGTAAAACGCTTTACAATTAGTTCTGATGTATAAACATTTGTTTGCAGAGCAAATAAGTAAAAAAAATTAATATAATTCAAAATAGGTGTAACAAAAAAACAGAGACGCGAAAATTTTACGTCTCTGTTTTTAATAAAAAATTTTGTTACCGGAAGCTTGATTACATCTTGTTATATCTTTCTTCGAGTTTATTTAATTCATCATTCATTTCCTTTGGAAGCTTATCGCCGAATTTCTTATAATACTCTTTCATCTCGGCTGCTTCTTTGAGACCTTCTTCTTTTGAGATTATGAAAAGTTTTTCGATATCGGTATCGGAAAGATTTAATCCGGATACGTCAAGCGCCCCTTTTGAAGGAATCCTTCCGTACGGTTTCTCATCAAAATTTTTACTGTCTTCCAGTCTTTCAAAAACCCATTTCAATACACGTATATTGTCTCCGTACCCGGGCCAGATAAATTTTCCGTTTTCATCTTTCCTGAACCAGTTAACATAAAATATTTTGGGAAGTTTTGATGCGTCTGCTTTTTTTCCGATGCTGAGCCAGTGATTAAAATAATCTCCCATATTATATCCGCAGAAGGGAAGCATTGCAAACGGATCGTGTCTGACTTTGCCTACTGTTCCCGCCGCCGCCGCCGTCATCTCGGAAGAAACCGACGAGCCGAGAAATGTTCCGTGCTGCCAGTCAAAAGATTCATTTACAAGAGGAACAACAGATGCTCTTCTTCCGCCAAAAAGAATTGCCGAGATTGGAACGCCTTTAGGATTTTCCCAATCCTTATCGATTACAGGACATTGTGATGCGGGCGCAGTAAATCTTGAGTTTGGATGCGAAGAAGGAGTATCAGAATCCGGTGTCCAGTCTTTGCCGTGCCAGTCAATAAGATGTGCGGGTTTTTCATCAGTCATTCCTTCCCACCATACATCACCATCATCTGTAAGCGCAACGTTTGTGAAGATAGAATTTTTTTCCATGGATTTCATTGCGTTAGCATTTGTCCTCATTGATGTTCCCGGTGCGACTCCGAAGAAACCGTATTCAGGATTAATTGCATAGAGTCTTCCGTCTTCACCGAACTTCATCCACGCAATATCATCTCCGACAGTTTCCACTTTCCATCCCGGAAGTGTAGGTGTAAGCATTGCAAGATTTGTTTTTCCGCATGCGCTTGGAAAAGCTGCGGCTATATATTTTTTCACACCTTCAGGTGAAGTGATACCTACGATTAACATATGTTCAGCCAGCCATCCTTCATCTCTTGCCATTGCAGAAGCTATTCTCAATGCAAAACATTTTTTTCCCAGCAAAGCATTTCCACCGTATCCGCTTCCGTAAGACCAGATGCTTCTCTCTTCGGGAAAATGAACAATATATTTTGTATCATTGCATGGCCATGCTACATCCTTCTTGCCGTCAGCCAAAGGATATCCTACAGAGTGAAGACAGTGAACAAACTTTCCGTCGCCAAGAACTTCCAAAACCTTCTTCCCGATTCGAGTCATTATTCTCATATTCATTACGACATACGGAGAGTCGGTTACTTCAACTCCTATATGAGCTATCTTAGAACCAAGCGGTCCCATACTGAAAGGAATTACATACATCGTCCTTCCTTTCATGCATCCGTCAAAAAGTTTCTTAAGTTCGGCTTTCATTTCAGCCGGATCTTTCCAGTTATTTGTCGGACCTGCGTCTTCTTCTTTCTCGGAGCATATAAAAGTTCTGTCCTCCACTCTTGCAACATCTGTTGGGTCTGAAACTGCATAATAGCTATTCGGTCTTATACTTTCATTTAATTTTTTTATTGAACCTGCATTGGTGAGTATTCCTGCGAGTTTATTATATTCTTCTTCCGAACCGTCACACCAGTGAACTGCATCGGGCGTGCATAGCTTTTCACATTCGTCAACCCATTTCTGTAAATCTTTATTAACAGTCATTTTAACTCCTTTTTATATTTTAATTTATTTAATATTTTTTTCTTTTTTCCTTTTTTTCTTTTCGACTGGCGCTGCATTATTGCTCATTAAAATCGCGTAAGGTTTCATAGAAGGTATGTTCTCAAATGTAATTTTTATTATGCTCATTATCGGAACCGACAATATCATTCCCACGATTCCCCAGATGTATCCCCAGAATATAAGTGAAAAAAACAGAAGCAGCGGACTGAGATCGAGTCTTTGACCGAATAATTTGGGCTCGATAATATTTCCTTTGAGATTCTGTACGACAATTAAAACAACGACTATAAAAGCTGTCATTGCAATACTTTCAAATTGTAAAAATGAAATAATTGCTACAAGTATAGTGACAATCATTGAACCTATGTTTGGAATGAAATCCGAAAAGAAAAACATAAATCCCCAGATAATAAAAAAATCAACTCCGCATATCCAAAGGAAGGTGCCCAGCAATACCGCCTGAAGGAGGCTTAACAAAGTCTTCCCGGCAATATATCCTTTGACTCCCTTCACTATATCGGAGAGTGTTTTTGAAAATGTAATTTTGTTTTCATCCGAAAAAGCAACGCTTATTCTTTCGCTGATACTTTCTGATTCAGATAAAATGAAAATTAAATAAAAAAGTATGAGTATATAATTCCCCATAATTGCGGTAATGCTTGTGAAAATGCCGGTAATGGTAGATGTCAGCGATCCGTCCGTTAATAATTTTTTAATATCGAATGAATGGTTGATACCCTGGACTTCTTCTGGGGATAAATTAAGTTTTGTAATTATATTGTCGTAAATCTGGATAAACTTCGTCTCGTATTTTGGAAACTCTGATGTAAAAGAATTAATGCTTGT
>JBBRTN010000019.1:0-12511 GCA_038244395.1 Ignavibacteria bacterium | reverse complement strand
GACCGTTAAGTTCATAACAATAACCGCCTCTCCGGCTATTCAAAATTTTTCCGGTTAGATGAGATTCTTCAAGTAAAATATTATTCCCATAGTGTATGTCCAGATTTTCAAACGGAATATTATACAAATGATTTTTATGTAATTTTATTAATGTACCGGTATCGGGAAAAATACTTTCGTTAAAATCAATTCTTCTCAGGTAATCTTTTAAATTCAAAATATTATGATGTGATTAATTTCACAGGGTCTTTCGAATATTAATAAATTTAAAACTTATTATTCAGTATATTTTAATTCTCATATATGCACGGGAAAATATATCATTAGAATATAGTTAGGATATTAATAAAAAAGAGAATCCGAATTAACGAATTCTCTTACCCATTACTATATTGACTTTAACTATCAAAGGAACTCTCTAATCTAACATCTAAACATCTAAATATTAAATACTAAATATTTAATATTTAAACTAACTTTTAACTTTATTAGAGATGAAGACAATTTATAAAATTTCTGCGTGTCATTCAAAGACAGCTTTTCAAAAAATACCCGTACCATTCCGGATATTAAAACAAAAGATATGAAATGAAATCCGGTTTTTCATCTTTTGGTTTATTTGAATACCCATTTTAATTAGCAAAAATTATGTAAAAAATTTATAAAAAAAGAATCACAGATGAAAAAGTAATGTTACAATATTATTTTTTTTTAAAAATTATTTTTAGATATAAACTTTAAAAAATATCATAAAAATTAAAAGTCCGTATTTATTTCCTTAAGCTACTTCTTTGTATAATAAAATCTATTTTTTTTTGGTCTGAAACTGCATTTAAATCATATAGGGATAACAATTTTTTTGCTCTGCCAAAAACATACAAAGTTGGGTTGAATTTTATTTGTGAAAGGGGTATATTTATAGTTCATAAATTTTAATAGATTTTCTTAGCAAAATATAGTTCTTTAATTTAGCATTACACTGACTAAGATTAAGTTTGCGCAAGCGTTTTGGTGCTGATGATTGTTTTAAGAGATTATTCTTAAAACTTTTTTGATAAAATAAACAGGAGATGTAAATTTGAGTTACAGTAAAATTATTGCGATAATAATCGCACTAGTTTTAACAAACTTAATCAGTTTGAAGCAAAATGCAGATTTATTTGCAAAATCAAGGGATGTAGACCCCGAATTTGTTCAGGAAGGTGTGGCTTCGTGGTACGGCCCAGGATTTCAAGGTCGAAAAACCGCAAGTGGAGAGCGGTTTAATACTTATGAAATGACGGCAGCTCACAAAACCTTACCTTTCAATACGTTACTGAGAGTAACTAATTTGAATAACGGCATCTCAACAGTTGTGAGAATCAACGACAGAGGACCTTATGTTAGAGGCAGAATAATTGACCTTTCTAACGCCGCAAAGAATGAAATTCAAATGGGCGGCACTGCGGATGTCAGGATTGAAATTTTTAATCCGGATGAAGAAGCAGAGCAGCAGAAGGAAAGTGAAGATAATACTTCACCGGTTAACCTGTTTGAACAAGAATATCCGGCGGCATCTAAAATATTTGTCGAATGGATAAAGGATTCAACGAATGAAGGGAATATCTCTGATGAACAAATAAATCAAATCTTTAACAGCTCGAAGATTAAAATTAAAGTTTTAACTCCGGATGTTACTGATGCAAATTCCAGGATTTATCAGGAAATGGCGGAGAACAGCGGTTTCAATTATTTTGATGTGACCCGGAAGGTAAAATTCATTACGGGTTATACGATTGAAGTTGCAGGTTTTTCCGACAAGAAAAAAGCTTCCGACTTGATTGAGAATCTTGAGTCTGAAAAATTCCAAAATGTCTTTCTTGAAGAGATCATAAACAGTGATTCAACAAATTATAAAGTTTATGTTGGAAATTACGAGACTACAAGTAATACGAAAGATGATTATGTTAAGCTCATGAATGTGGCGAAAGATTCGAAACTAAGAATAGTGAAGATAGGTAACTAAGTTAAAAAGCCGTCCCGGTAAAATGAGACGGCTTTTTTATTTTTTATAAATACTTATTTTAAATGTGTCATACAGAAGTAAATTTTACCTGTAATTTGTAAACTGGAAAGCGAATTCCATTTCGGAGTCTTTGAGTAATTTCATTACATCCTGTAAATCATCTTTTGCCTTTCCGGAAACTCTCACCTGTTCGTCCTGAATAGAAGCCTGAACTTTCAGCTTACTGTCTTTAATCATTTTGACAACTTTTTTCGCATCTTCTTTTTCTATGCCCTGCTGAAGTTTTATTTCCTGCCTTACAGTTCCTCCCGATGCCGGCTCTACATTGCCGTACTTCATTGCTTTTATAGAGATGCCTCTCTTGATCATTTTATTCTGAAGTATATCAACGACAGACTTCAGCTTGAAGTCATCATCGGAAGAGACATTTATTACATGATCCTTTTTGTTAAAAGTAATTTCACTTTTGCTTCCCTTAAAATCATATCTTTGAAGAATTTCCTTCAATGCCTGGTTGATCGCATTGTCAACTTCCTGAAAGTCAACTTCCGATACAATGTCGAATGAGAATTGATTTGCCATTTTGATTTTTTAAAAATTTATGAGTTTAATATTTATTTTCTGTTATTATAAAATAACAAAATTAATATTTATAGTTAATTTATAAAGTTAAATTATTCTGAAATTCATAATAATATGATTTATTTTTTCGGAAGCTTTTTAAGGAAAATATATGCCGCCAAACAGAGCTGCTTCGGTATTTGATTCGCGTTATAATTACAATTACGTTTATATTTGTTTTATTTTAAAAAATAATTTATTTTAAAGAAACAAATCACTTAAATAATGAAAGCCATTTCAAAAATAATTTTTATTATTATAATACTGGCTTTTAATACCATTCCAAAAGTAGTTACAGCAAATCAGAATAAACATCTACAACTACTAATAGACATTCTTGTAATAAAAGACGATTTCTCAAATATACCGGAGATGGTTTATGAAGACGCTGCTAATTCAGGTTACAATGTTGATTTAATAAATGGAGATTTAATAACTCTCGAAATCCTTAACAACTACAGACTTGTTATATTGTCTTCAGGGACTAATTTTAATGCGGTCTCCGGCAACAATATGCGAACAAGGCTCCAGGAGTATGTAACAGGAGGCGGGAAGCTCATAATAGAAGGCGGTCAGACTGGTTATGCAACCTGTGTGTTCCCCTTGTATCCTGCTTTCAGGAATAAAGTCCTGAAGGTTCAGAGCTGGCTTGCTCATAACGGAGGTGACTTGCTGATTTCAAATAATCAAATCCAGTCAGACCTGGCAAATTTTCCAAATAAATTACCTCAAAGAATTCATATTAGTTTTTCAGGTGAGCTTGACCAGGATGTCTGCAATAACGGGGAATTGTCCGAAATTTTTTATAAAACTTCTCTCTATGAAAACGGCGGTGGAATTATCGTTGCTCCTAATGTTACCAGTCCGCAGATTATTGTTTTTTGTTTTAGTTATTCTTCGGTTGCCTCCAGGAGTGATGCAAAGAACCTTCTGATAAATTCTATTTATAATTTAATCTACGAATCAGTCGGGATAAATAATTATGCTAATAATATTCCAGGCGATTTCGCGCTTCATCAGAATTATCCAAATCCTTTTAATCCTAATACTGTGATTAATTATGCCGTCAAGGAAAATAGTCTTATAAACCTAAAACTGTACGATGCATTGGGCAGGGAAATAGCAACTTTAGTTAATAAAAATCAGGGCGCGGGAAACTATAATATTAAATTGAACGCTTCGGATTTCAGCAGCGGATTTTATTTTTACTCTCTGTTTATAAATGGAGATTTATTCGCAACAAAAAAAATGTTTCTTCTGAAATAAATTATTCCTCTTATCTAATCTTCTCTTATCTTATCACATCTTAAGGGCTAAAAATTATTATTCCGTAGTAATAAGTATCTCTGGTCCTTTTATTAAAATTCAAACACCATTTACTCAGCTCTTTTGGAGTCAACTGTATTTTATTTTTTCTCTGCTGCGGGTCAATCACTTCCAGTTTTTTATTATGGTAATCTACAATGCTTATCCAATGGTCTTCGTGGTCTGTCAGTATAATCATTTTATTTCCCGATCTGATATTATGCAAAATCCTCTGCCTGAACGCCTGCTCGCTTTTATTAGTAAATTCCTTATATTCGAATCCTAATACTTTAAGCGCTCTGAATATTTTCCTTTCACTGGTTCCGTTTATTTTATCTGTGCCTGCAAAATTTCTGATTTTTCGCTCGGAATGGATGTACCCAAACGCTAAAAGGCAATTTCTTATAGAAGCAGGACCACATGTAAATCTCGTCTGTTGATGATAGTATGTCATATTTTTCAGTTGTAATTATTCTTATTATCCAATTATCCAAATTACTATACAATGATAAAAATTCAAAAATCCAAAATATACCTACGTATTTTGCACTTGTTATGAAAAGAGTCAAAGGAGGATTAATTTATGCTTTTCAGTCAAAAATGTTTATCTAAGTAAGTTTTATTTTTTTTTATTTAAATGAAAACTATTATGATTTTTTTTACGTTATCTCAGAAGCCGGAGCCATCCGGCAATTGTTCTTTCATATTTGTTCTTCCTTTAATTAGACCCTGCATTGTTTTTTATGCAGGGTTTTTTTATTACTTCATTCAATACACTATTCATTTTAGATATTTCCATAAAAATTAAAGAATCTACAAATGGCATTGAATAATTTCTTTAAATTAAATATTAATTATAGTATAATTAATTAATTAAAAATTTAAACGCAAGGAGTATGATCATGATCAAAAAATTCACACTTATATTACCCCCAAAAAAAATATTTTCAATAATATTCACCTTCTTTTTTCTCTGTATAAATGCCGGGTTGTTTGCATCAGGAACCCTGTACGTTAACCAGGACTTTGATAATACTTCTTTTCCTCCTGCAGGCTGGCAGATAGCAAATACGTCGAACTATAACTGGATAAGAACAACTTATGCCAGCGGATACGGCGCCGGGGTCTCCTCTGCTGTGGCTGATTTTTATGATTATGCCAGCGGAAATTTCGAACTCACTACACCAACATTGCCGCTTACCACAGCCGGAGATTCACTTGTATTTGATCATGCCTATGCTTCGGGTCAGGCTGAAGTTGATCGTCTTGAAATTTACACTTCCTCCGATGACGGAGCAACATGGAATTTACTTATTACATTAAACGGAGGACCGAGCGGTCCCTTAGCTACTGCTTCACCTACTTATGATTTATTTGTTCCGACATCTTCCCAATGGGCAACAAAGAGTTATTTTCTTACTGTGGGAACTAACAAAATCAAATTCCGCGGAGTAAGCGCTTTTGGAAACAATTTATATTTAGATAATATAAAAATCGGCTCGCCTTATATTACCGATGCCGGAGTCAACAGCATCATACAGCCCAAGTGGGCAATTACGCCACAGTCTATTGCTCCAAAAGCATCTGTAAAAAATTACGGAACGACAGCTCAGTCTTTCCAGGTGACAATGACGATTAATCCGGGAGGATATACAAATACTCAGTCAGTCACAGGTTTAGCTCCTGGACAAACACAGGTCGTTACTTTCAGTGATTTTAATTTTGCCGCTGCAGGAAGCTATACTCTTACATCAACCACAACTTTGACCGGCGATCAGAATGTTACCAATGATGCAATTACAAATACTTTAATTGTTTCATCAAGTCCGAGAAATATTGTGCTTGAATACTGCACGGGAACATGGTGTCAATGGTGTCCATGCGGAGATGACCAGGTCAGAAATCTTAAAGCTGCCTATCCTAATTCTGTAATCCTCGCTTATCATGGCGCAGGTTCAGACCCATGGAGAGTGTTTAACGGAAGCGGTATAATTTCAATGCTTGGTTTCGGAGGTTATCCTTCAGGTCTCGTGGACAGAAGATTAGGCAGTAACAATGGCTGGGGATCTTTTTATACAGACGGAGAAAACCGATATGCAGGAAGTCCGGCGTCAACTGTAGATATTACCACGACAAATATAAATTATGATGCAGCCTCAAGACAGCTTACAGTAAATCTTAATGCAAAAGCTCTTACTGACCTGGCAGGACAATACAAAATAAATTATGTCATTACTGAAGATAACCTTGTTTATCCACAGACCGGAAATTCATACTGTACAGGAAGCTCTACCTGGGTACATAACTGGATTGTCAGAAATATTGTTAATACCGTCTCGGGTGATAATTTAAATACAGGAACATGGAGTAACGGGCAGGTATATCCTCTTACGTTTACTACAACAATTGATGGGGGATGGGTAGCAGCTAACTGTAATTTTCAGGTAGTTATTTTTAAGGATAACGGTTCATTATCTACTTCAGAAGTTCAGCAGGGAATCAGTCTGCCGTTTGCCACAACAGGAATAAATCCGCAGAGTGAAGAAATTCCTGTTAATTTTGAATTGTCACAGAATTATCCGAACCCGTTTAACCCCGTTACAAATATAAAATTTTCAATTCCTAAAGACGGAATTGTTTCTCTGAAAATATATAATGTTTTAGGGAAACTGGTTGATACGTATTATGATGGATTTATAAATGCAGGCGTATATAATGCACAGATAGATGCTGCAAATTATGCTAGCGGAATTTATTTCTATACTCTTACTTCCAAAGATTTTACTGAGACAAAGAAAATGAATTTAATTAAATAAATACAGTTTTTAAAAAATCTTTATAATACAGCCCGGTAAAATTATTTACCGGGTTTTTTGTTTTCATCATAGATTATTTCCGGTAAATTAACGTGATTTTAAAAAATTTAATTCGGATGGCATTGTATGTAAGCAACTCTTTACTCCGAAATTCCATTTCATTTAATTCTCAATATAGTTAATTTTATTCATGCTTAAAAAACTTTTAATATTCTTCGGTATACTTTTAGTGTTATTCTTTTTAATGAATAATGTGATAATGCCATGGTATGTAAAACATTCCGATACGGTGAAAACCCCTAAGATTACAGGATTAAATTATATTGATGCAAAAAAAATAATAGAAGACAGCGGTCTTGAAATAAAACAGGGTGAAACAAAGTTTGATGAAAATTTACCGATAGGACAGATACTCGATCAGAATCCTCCGGGAGATGAGATTGTAAAGTACGGCAGGAGAATTTATGTAACCGTGTGCGGAGGCGAGCAGCTTGCGGAAGTTCCAAATCTGAAAGGCAGGTCATTACGTGATGCAAAATTTGCACTTGAGCAGCGCGGACTGCTAATAGGTGAAACCGTTAAAAAAAATACGAATGAATTCCCTGAAGATTATGTGATATCACAAATCATTCAGCCGGGAAGCAAGGTGAAGAAAAACACTACACTTGATTTAATACTTAGTGAAGGTCCATTGATCGGGGAACTTAAGGTTCCGAATGTTACCGGTAAAAATCTGGAGGAAGCAAAAAAAATCATAACAGACGGCAAACTCAAGATTGGAAAAATTACTTACCAGACTAACAATGAACTGCCTGCAGGCCAGATAATTGATCAGTATCCGAAGGTAGATAAATCAGCCAATGAAAATACTACAGTAGATTTATTTGTTGCAAGAAAAAAGGTAATCATAAAACAGGAAAGCGATGAAGACCCAGGAGTACAATTAAATACTTCCGATAAAGAGACCGCGAAACAACCCGATAAGAACGTTGAAATTCTAAAAGACAAACCTAAGGATGATTCAAAGGCACAGCCGTCAAACAAAAATACAGACAAAAGCACGGATAAAAATACCAATAAGACAATTCCTTCGCCTGATAAGAAAGTTGACGGGAGTACAAATAAAAGTGATACCAAAAAGGATGAATCTCCAAAATAATATTTCCTATACCTGTAAATGAAAAAAATTTGTCCTTCCATACTTTCCGCTGACTTTTCAAGATTAAAAGATGAGATATCCGAAGTCGAAGAAGCCGGCGCAGACATAATACATTGTGATATTATGGATGGCGTCTTCGTACCGAACATTAGCTTTGGTGCAAAGATTGTTTCGGATGTGAATAAAATTACCGACCTTCCTCTGGACGTTCATCTGATGATAAACAGTGCGGAAAAATTCATACGTGAATTTCACAAAGCCGGAGCCGATTATATTTCCGTCCACTTCGAAAACAATTTTCATCTTAACCGCCTTGTAAATCAGATTAAAGATTTCGGGATAAAAGCCGGAGTGGTTTTAAACCCGTCCACACCCGTATTTATGCTTGATGATATAATTCAGTATGCGGATTATGTCCTGATAATGAGTGTAAATCCCGGCTTTGGAGGCCAGGATTTTATTTCAAATACAATTAGCAAAATAAAGCAGCTTCGTAAAAAGATTGATGAAAATAATTACAAATGTGAAATCGAGGTAGACGGCGGAATTGAAATTGAAAATATCAAAGAAGTATCCGAAGCCGGCGCAGATATGTTTGTCTGCGGCTCATCCGTATTTGATTCGGCGGATCGGCGGGATGTAATTAGAAAAATGAAATCTCTCATCTCAAAATAGAAGTTCTTAAATACTATTTTATGCAAAATGTTTTCTTCAATGATGAAGTTCTGATTGCAGAAAAAAATATCTACTCATCACTTAAAATTCCTCCCATATTAATGATGGAAAATGCCGGAGCAAATTCCGCAGTGCATATACTCGAAAATTTCAAAGAGCTTTTACATACCGGAGTAATTATAATTTGCGGAAAGGGAAATAATGCCGGTGACGGATTTGTTATTGCGAGACATTTAGTAATTGAAGGTGTGAGAGTAAAAATTTTAATGCTATACGCCGAAAGGGAATTAAAAGGAGATTCACTTATAAATTACGGAATACTTAAGAGTATGAGGAATAAAAATCCGGGTATTTTTTACTGCAGGGATGATAAGTCGGTAAAAAAAGAAATCGTTTCCGGAGATAAAATTATAGTAGATGCGATTTTTGGAGTCGGGTTCAGGAGCCCTATGGAGAAAAGGATTGAAGGCATTATTAAATTCATAAATGAATTAAAGGATAAGATTGTAATCTCAGTTGATGTTCCGTCAGGGCTTTATAATTATAATCAGAATTCCGTCTCAATAAAGGCCTGCAGGACATTAACTATGAGCGTGAAAAAATATCAGACCTTGTTTTATAAAGGAAAGGAAAATTCCGGGAAGATCAGTGTAATGAATACAGGAGTGGGCACTGAGGAATTTACTAAATATAATCTCGGTAAAAATAATATTTTTCAGACTGAAGAAAATGACGTAAGAGCATTTCTTCCCGGACGCGAAATAAATTCAAATAAATATAATAACGGAAAGGTCTTTATTCTTTCAGGGTCAAAGGGTTTAACGGGAGCTGCCTGCCTTTGTTCAATGTCAGCGCTCCGTACCGGAAGCGGCGCTGTTATAACGGGTGTCCCGGAATCTGTAAATGAAATAATGGAAATCAAGCTAACTGAGGTAATGACACTTGCCCTGAAAGAGACTGCAGATTCGACACTTTCCCTTGGCTCATATAGTCTTATAAAGGAAAAGCTTAAATGGGCTGATGCGGTTTTGATAGGACCGGGACTCTCGAAAAATGAAGAGACACTTGAGCTTGTAAGAAAAATCGTGAATGAAAATGATCTTCACTTTGTAATAGATGCAGATGCAATATCTGCATTCAAAGGCAATCTCAATTTATTGAAGAAAAGAAAAATTATTCTTACTCCTCACTTCGGGGAGTTTTCAAATCTAACCGGAAAAAGCGCGGATGAAATTAAGAATAATTTTTATGAACTGGCAAAGGCTTTTGCAAGGGAATATAATATTATTTTAGTCCTGAAAAATTCACCTACGATTATTACCAACGGAAAAATATTTTACATTAATTCTACAGGCAGGGAAAATCTCGCGACCGCCGGGACGGGAGATGTGCTTTCGGGGATAATTTCCGGTTTATATGCCAGAACTTCAGACGACCTTGGATGTGCTGTTGCGGGAGTTTATATACACGGAAAGTGCGGGGATAATCTATATGATTTATCCGGACCGGACTCTACTGTTGCATCCGACCTGATTGATGAAATTCCAATTGTCAAAAATCAAATAACAGAATGGCGAAATTAAACCGGCGGACATATCAGATTGCATTAGTATTTTATTTATTATTAATTTTTATTCTTTCATCCATTCCGGGAGATGATTTTCCCAAAGTTGATTTTGAATTCAGCGACAAGATTGTTCACATAATAATATATTCAATCCTTTTTCTTTTATTTTTTTATTCCTTAAAAAATCAGAGTAAATATACTAAATTGCAAAAGTATGCACCGGAGTTTTCTTTTTTATTCACTGCATTATACGGGATTACAGATGAGCTTCATCAGTATTTTGTTCCGAAAAGAAGCTGCGATTTTTATGACTGGTTTGCTGATCTTACGGGGGCTTTATTAATGTATATGGTAATTAAATTTTATTATTCGGGTAAGAAAACTATGACGGTTGCATTGTTATTGGCTGTTCTTTCAGGATGCTCGACATCTGAGAAGAAGTTTGATAAAAGCGAAGATATTAAAGTCACAATTACAAAAGAAGATGCATGGCTAAATCTGATGCCCGGCATTGGTGAGAACAAGAATAATTTCGGATTCCTGATAAGTCTCACCGTCAATACGGCAACGCCTAAAGCAAATTATTCAATAAAGGATTTAAGAATATTTTTAAATAATGATACAATAACAGGCAAGACTTTTTCAACGGCAAATTTTGAAACGGGTAAAGATGAAATTAATATTAATATTTCACATTTGATAACCGAAAAATATCTGAGTAATGATAAACCACTGCCTGATGAAGTGCAGTTTGATTTTTCAATATATAAAGACAATACAAAAATAAAAACAATTCAAACCTCAAAATTAAAACTTAACAGGGTCTATTAAATTAAATGATACTAACCAGGGAATTCGTCAATGTTTTACCTTTGCTAATTATAGCATTCGGGGCAACTTTCATTTTACTTATCGAAGTCTTCTTTAAAAAGAGTCAAAATGTGATTTTCGGTTTCAGTCTGCTTATTGTTTTAGCGGCGATCGGAACATCCTTTCTCAACTTAAACAAGGAGCTGATAATTTTCAATCAGTTTCTGAGAATCTCAAATTCTTCGATTGCATTCAGTGTAATTATTCTTGTCAGCATTTTAATCACAGTAATCGCTTCCAAGAGCTACATTGAAAAAGAAAACATTAATTTCGGCGAATACTATTCTTTGCTGCTGTTTTCTGTGATGGGTATGTTACTGATGATATTTGCAAATGACATTCTCATAATTTTCATAGGACTCGAGCTGATGTCAATTTGTTTTTATGTGCTTGCAGGATTTTTAAGACTGAGACAGAAATCAAATGAAAGCGCACTGAAATATTTTTTGCTCGGAGCTTTTATGACAGGATTTATTTTGTACGGCATAGCTTTGATTTACGGGATCAGTGGTACGACTAACCTGACACAAATTTATTCAAATATAAAAATTCTAAAGAACTATGTTTTCATAATTGGTCTAGCTCTGATAATAATCGGATTTATGTTTAAGATAGGTGTATTTCCTTTTCATATGTGGATACCCGATGTTTATGACGGCGCTCCGACAGTAGTCTCAGGTATGCTTTCCACTGCAGGGAAAATAGCCGCTGTCGGGACGATACTTCCCATAATTCTGACCCTGAATATAGTCAGCTTCAAAATTATTTTTGCAGTTGCCGCGGTTGCAACTATGCTTTATGGAAATATAATTGCACTGGCTCAGTCGAATATCAAAAGGCTTTTAGCATATTCATCAATTGCGAGCGCAGGTTATATTTTCGTCGGAGTTTCGGCTATGAATGAATTTGCCCTGAAAGGGATTGCTTATTATTTAATCGCTTATACTTTTATGCAGCTGGGAGCATTTGTAGTTGCCTCAATTCTTGAAAAAAGAGATGACGGTTCAAGAGATTATAAAAACATTGATCTTGAATATTACAAAGGTCTCGGAAAAAGAAATCCGATGATAGCATTATGCATGACTTTATTTCTCTTATCACTTGCGGGCATTCCGCCTTTTGCGGGATTCTGGGGAAAATATTATTTATTTTATGCTGCAATACAGGCAAACATGATCTGGCTTTCTGTAGTGGGTATCGTGTTGAGTCTGGTAGGAGTTTATTACTATTTAAAAATAATAGTTTATATGTGGTTTGAAGAGCCGCAGAATCTGATTGAGAGCACGAGCATTTCATTTTCAAATACAGGAGTAACCGCAACGCTTTTAGCCGTGATAGGAACAATCGTTCTCGGTTTGGATCCGAATTTATTTTTCAGGTTGTTTAATTTTATTATAGAACCCAAATAATGCAATTACAATATTCAAAGTGGCGTCCCGATTCTATGACGGATGAAAAGAGACTGGAGAACCTGATTTCCATTTTCAGTTATT